>CAYIHB010000058.1:0-1558 GCA_964363165.1 uncultured Candidatus Saccharibacteria bacterium | reverse complement strand
CGAGTCTCGCCCCGGGCACAAAAATGAAATATTGAAGTCCGACTTCAATATGAAGGGCGCGCCAAAAATAGGCCACCATTTTTTATTTGACTTTAAAAATAATAATGCTATCTTGTCCTAAACTCTGGGAAAACCAGAACCTGTTCCTTGAAAGGAGGAAACCGCATGAAATTGCTCATTCTGGTAAGGCATGGAGAATACGCTGAAGACACAGGCACTCTTACCGCAAAAGGACGCGAACAAATCGGCATTCTTACGGAAAAGTTAAAGCAGATTATCGGCGGAATACGCGTGATCATTTTTACATCTCCGGCTCCGCGCGCAAAAGAAAGCGCGGATATTCTTTCGCATGCGTTTGGTGGCGGGACGCCAGATGCACACTATAAATTATCGCCTGGTGAAGACAATTTTGATCCCGCGAGACTTCTGGATCTTGTCAGAATATATAAAGATAGCGCCGAAGTACTGATCTTAGTTACTCATGTTGAATACGCCGAAGGATTTCCCAAATATTATGTCCGCGAAGTCCTTGGCGAAGAGATAACTTCCGGCGGCGTCTTTACCGGAGAGGCGTGTGTTGTCAATTGCGAGGATGGCTCCACAAGCATAGTTAATTTGGATCCTTAAATATATCTGCAAAAATCCAAAGGGTAACCATTGGGTATAAATTCTTAAGGGTTACCCTTTCCATATTGAAGTCGGACTTCAATATGGAAAACGGGCATTATGCCCGTTTTTTATTTTTCAACTTCTTTTATGATTTTCAAAATTCCGCTTCCCTTCTCTTCCGACTCGTCTATCTTGAATCTTATTTTTGGGACGGGGCGGATTCTGAAATATGAAAGATTATCATTCATGTTTAGTTGTATTTAGTTGCCTCTTTTGTCATCAAAAAACTCGCCTTTTGATAACCCTGACTGAAACAAAATCGACTGAAAAGTACCATACGGAATTTCTTTATTGCTCATTTTAATAGTTACATTGCGAGTTGGGTTTCCAGTTCTACGAAACCGAGAGTGCGACCCTTTTTGTCGAACAAAAAAGAAGCCCTTTTCCCGAAGGACTCTTAATATCAAGCTAAGAGAAACCGGCTTAGGCATACTTCAAAGCGAGAAAGCGAGCGGTACTAAATCTGGACGCTCCACTTTATGGATTTTTGAAAAAGGAATATCTTCCAAATGTAATTCTAATGCTTCTTTCAAACTCGCCAATGCTTCTTTTCTGGTTTTTCCGAAACTGGAAACAGCCGTGTTAAGATTCCACGCTACATAATATTTATCTTCTTTCCAAACAACATTTTTTAAACCAATTTTGCGCATATATTTTATATTCTCTATATCATCTTTTAGAGAATATCAAAAGAGAGAAAATAAGTCAAATTTGCCAAAGCAACTTCGTGTTGAAATATAACTTCAATACTTAATAAATCAGTCCTTAAGATTACCTATGGTCCTAAGTATTTTATTACCTTTCTCTTCCGACTCGTCTATTTTGAATCTTATTTTGGGAACCGGGCGCATATTCAGCCCGCGGTTTAATCCTTTTTGTATTTCGTAAA
>CAYIHB010000057.1:0-1775 GCA_964363165.1 uncultured Candidatus Saccharibacteria bacterium | reverse complement strand
AGTGGAGAAAATTATAAATAATTTTTTAAGAGCGAGAAAAATATAAAAATTTTTGAGCCTTCGCCCTCGGAGTCCATGAGGACAGGGAACCTACGACTCTTAAAATTTTTGAATTTCTTCTTATTTTAAGTTATAATAATTTTATGCACGATTTGGCATTATATAGGAAGTACAGGCCTAAAAGCTTTGGAGAGGTTATAGGACAGGACCATATCGTAAAGGTCTTGGAAAGCTCGGTGGAAACCAACAAAGTTTCGCATGCTTACCTTTTCGTCGGCTCGCGGGGCACGGGTAAGACTTCCGTCGCCCGTATTTTCGCCAAAGATGTAGGAGTCTCGGAAAACGACCTTTACGAGATAGATGCCGCTTCCAACAGGGGAATCGAAGACATCCGAGCCCTTCGGGACGGGGTGCGGGTCCTGCCTTTCGATTCAAAATACAAAGTTTATATCATAGACGAAGTACATATGCTTTCCAAGGACGCCTGGGGCGCGCTGTTGAAGACGCTGGAAGAACCGCCCAAGCATGTCATTTTCATTTTGGCCACCACCGAAGTGCATAAGGTGCCGGAAACGATTATTTCCAGATGCCAAGTATTCGTTTTCAGAAAAGCTTCCGATTTGGCCTCCAAGAATATGGTTTTAGAAGTTTCCAAGAGAGAAGGTTTTGAATTGGACAGCGGCACAGCCGAACTGATAGCCATTTTGGGCGACGGCTCCTTCCGCGACGCTTTAGGCACACTTCAGAAAGTCCTGAATTTCTCCAAGAGCAAAAAAGTTAAGAAAGAAGACGTAGAAAAAATAACCGGCGCGCCGAAATCGGTTTTGGTCAATGATTTTATTTCCGCCATTGCCGAGAAAAATCTGGAAAAGGGAATCTTGACCGTCCGAAAAGCCGCCTCCGAAAATCTGGATATGAAACTTTACGCCAAACTGATTATTGAAAAATTCCGGATGGCCGTCATTTTCAAATACGCCCCGAAATTGGAAAAAGAGATGGCGGGGGATTTGGGAGAAGAGGATTTGGAGTTTTTGAAAAAACTGGTAAAAGAAGACCGCGAAGGCCTGCTCCGCTCTCCGGCGCTTTCAATTCTGCTTGAAGCTTACAGCGACATCGACCGCGCTTTCGTTTCCGAACTTCCACTTGAACTTGCGCTAGTCAAAATTATAGGGAAAGAATAAAAATTACTCAAAGCCAAAATTAGAATGATGCTGTCCTTCTGAAATTAACTTCAAGGCTATTTTTACATAATCTAAAGTATTTTCAGGTAGCGAATCAATAGGAAACCAATCAAGATTGTCACATTTATTAGGTTCTTTTATCTCTGGTTTGCCTGTAAATTTATTTGCTTCCAAGAATAAATCAAAATATTCACGTCCGTTATCTGAATCCGATTCTAAAACTGATTTCCGGTGCATAGTATGAACTACGAATAAGTCTTTAGGTAAAATTGTAAGATTTATCTCTTCTTTTGCTTCACGAGACATAGCCATTTGTGCGGTTTCGTTGCCGTCAATATGTCCAGCTGGTAATGTGTATTTGCCGTCCATCCACCCGGTATTAAATCTTCTAGCAAGTAAAACTTTATTTTCTTTTCTGACTATGAGATAAACAGCCGAATAGAAATTAAATCGTGGTTTTGACATTTCCTTTATTATATCACAGTCGGAATTACTGTTGTTTTTTTGTCTTTTTTGGTGTATTTTATATAGGTGTATACAATATTGGGAGATCGTCTAACGGTAGGACAGCGGCCTTTGAAGCCGTGAATCTTG
>CAYIHB010000056.1:0-1940 GCA_964363165.1 uncultured Candidatus Saccharibacteria bacterium | reverse complement strand
AAAAATGAATATACTTGGTATGGGATTTTAGGGCATTACGATGCCAAATACGATACAGCTCTGAGAGTATTCAAAGGGTGGTGTTATAGATAGCACTTCATGCAATTTCGTCATTAAATAGCAGCTTTTCACTTTTGCCATTAGTGGCAAAAGTTCGAGACAGATTATTGCATCACGCTATTTACCGAGTGCTCTACCCATTTTTTGACAAGACTTTCATTGCCGATTCATATTCTTGCAGAATAAATAGAGGAACACATAAAGCCATAGACAGATTTGAAAGTTTTATCAGAAAGGTTAGTAAAAACAACACTAAAACCTGCTGGGTATTGAAATGCGACATCAAGAAGTTTTTTGCGAATATCAACCACAAAGTGTTAAAGAATATATTTATCATTTCCCGCCGAAAGACGGGCAAATCCAAGAAAATACAAACCTAGAAAAACTAAGAATAATATCTCCTTAATTTGACTTTATTCTGTATTTTGATATGATGATATCAAGCTCGTTAGGAGCTTTTTGTTATGACAAGATCAATCAAAAAAAGCCTAAATATCGACGAGGGGCTCTTGCAAAAAATAGCCGGCAAAAACCCGCTTCAGACTCCGATGATCAAGACTTGGAAAAGAGCCTGTCAGATTTCGCCTGAAATGGTTGGTTTCACTTTTGGCGTGCATAACGGCAAAACGTATATCGAGATTCTCATAACCGAGGATATGGTCGGGCATAGATTGGGCGAGTTTTCTCCGACCAAGAAATTCATAAAACACGGCGGAAAGATGCAGAAAGAACTTGAGCAAAAGAAGAAAGAGGTCGAAATAGCCCAGGCTAAATCCGCTACGGAAGCCGTAGCCGCAGCCACCCCCAAGGAATAAATACCAGTTTGACGCCACAAAAATTACATGAAAGCATTTTTAAAAAATTACAGACAAGCTCCCAGGAAAGTCCGCCTGGTCGCGGGATTGATCAAAGGTAAAAGCGCGGAGGAAGCCATTTCCATGCTCGATTTTTTGGCCAAGCGTGCCGGGTTTCCCGTTAAGAAACTTCTGCTTTCGGCGATTGCCAACGCGTCCCAAGCCGGAATAAAAAAGGAAAATTTATTCATAAAAGAATTGCGGGTGGATAAGGGAATCGTAATGAAGAGAATGATGCCGGCGGCCATGGGAGCGGGGCATAGGATAAATAAACGCACAAGCCACATAACTCTGGTTTTGGCCGAGAAGACACAACCTGTCAAAAAAGAAATTAAAAATATTATTAAAAAGAAGAAAGATACAGTTAAAAAGTAATTTTGCGCCAAAGGCGAATAAATATGTCGAAAATAGTCCATCCATATGCGCATAGATTGATAATATTGAGGGATTGGAAATCTCACTGGTTTGCCGACCCGAAAAAATACAACGGATATTTAAAAGGTGACATTTTAATACGCGAATATCTGGAAAAAAAATTGCGCGGCATGTATGTTTCTTCAATCGAAATCGAGAGGAATCAGAAAACAACCCGTTTTATAATCAGGACTTCCCGCCCTGGCCTTATTATCGGCCGAAACGGAGAAGGAGTGACAAAACTCAAAGAAGATATTTTAAAGAAAATCGGCAAATTGAAACTTGCGAAATCGGAAGATTTCAAGGTTGAAATTGTGGAAGTTCCGAATCCGGAAGCGGATGCCACAATCGTCGCCTATATGATCGCGGAAGGATTGGAAAAAAGATTACCGTATCGCCGGGTCGTAAAACAGATTGTTGAAAAAGTCATGATGGCTCATGGTGTAGAGGGAGTAAGGGTGGTTCTTTCCGGCAGATTGGGCGGAGCCGAAATTGCCCGCACGGAAGAGCTGAAAAAGGGGAGTATCCCGCTTCAGACTTTCCGCGCGGACATTGATTTTAAGCGCGAACGCGCGACGCTGCCCTATGGTGTTATAGGCATAAAAGTTTGGA
>CAYIHB010000055.1:0-2190 GCA_964363165.1 uncultured Candidatus Saccharibacteria bacterium | reverse complement strand
GAACCTGAAAACAAATCGGCTCGAACCATATTTTGTAAGGGCAAAAGAAATTTTTCATAAAGAATTATGAACCAAAAAGGATTTATAAATATAGCTGTAATTATTGGGGTAATTGTTGTGGCAGGAATAGCCGGATATTTTGTGTTGAGCCAGCGCACATCACCACCAAATCCAATCCCTTCTCCAACCTCGCTAACATCAACTCCTTCAACACCAACGCAGACATCAACACCCGAACCGGACTCAAATGCAAAGATAGTTTCGCTAGGTGAAGAATTTACCCTGAAAAGGGGCGAAACTGCTCGCGTCAAAGGTTTAAATGTTTTTTTGAAAGTAAAAGATTTCATATATTCTCCTTGCCCGAAAGGTACTCAATGTATTTGGAGCGGCCTTGCTGTTGTTTTTGAACTGACAGTTGATGGCAAAGTATATAATGCTTCTATCGGTAATCTGCCTCCAGAAGCTCCATACGACGTTCTTGTTAAGAAAACTGATTACAAAACTTACGCCACTTTTGTAATCAACACTTCACAGATTAGTTGCACTAGGCGCAGCGGCATATCGCAAGATGAATGCTGGCGCGGATTGGCCAAAAGATTCAGCGATCAATCTTACTGCAGTAAGATTGGCGATACTCTCACCAAGGACGCTTGTTTTGAAGATTTGGCAGAACAATTAAAGAACAATAATTTGTGCCAAAATGTTGCATCTCCAAAACAATACTGTCAGTATTTAAAACTCGTCCCGCAAAATGACTTAGCACAGTGCGACAGCATAATCATTTTCCATTGGCGCGTCAGTTGCTTTAAGGAGATTGCTAACAAAAGCGGTCAAGGAATAAATATCTGCGACACCCTTGAACCCAGCAAAGCAACTGTTTGCAGGGAAGCTATCTCCGGACCGGATTATTAGAATTTGCCGCCAAAGAAAAACTTGAAATTGTTAATGTGCGGCGGAGCCGTTCCGGATTTTATTCACCCCCCATTTCCGAGCCGCGCGAAGCGCGGCGAGCAAACTCCGTTCGAGCTATTTTAAGAATACACCGCATGGAACTCAGCGATAAACTCGAAGTAAAGTTTCGACTGGAAGAAAGTCAAAAAAAGGCCCTGCGGAGGCTCAGTCTTTTTTCTGTGCATGATTTGCTTTTTCACTTCCCTGTCAGGTACAGTGACATAAGCGAGGCGAAACAGATAGCGGATTTGGTTCCCGGCGAGGTAGCAACGATTTTCGGAAAAGTTTCTAAACTAAAAACCAAAAAAGGATTCCGTTCCAGAATCCCAATGGGCGAAGGAGAAATAGAAGATCTGTCCGGAAAAATAAAAATCATCTGGTTTAATCAGGCCTATCTGGCGAAGATGATCCATGTGGATGAAAATGTAAAATTAACCGGACATGTGACTAAAGGAAAGTATGGTTTGTATCTGGCCAATCCAGAATTTGAGAGAATACCCGATGTACCGGCAGACCTGCATGATACTTTGTTCAATAAAAAAGATGCGGAAAATAAGGGCTTCTCTTACCCCATTTATCACGAGACAAAAGGCATAACTTCCAAATGGTTTTATCACGCGCTGGAGAAAATATTAAGGGAAAAAACTCTGGATAAGCTGGAAGACTATATTCCGGAAGATATTTTGAAAAAATACAGTTTACCGACGCTGAAAACTTCCCTTATTTGGATTCACAAACCGAAAAATTCGCGCGACGCGGAGTCCGCCAGAAAAAGATTCGCCTTCGAGGAAGTTTTTTGCATCCAATTGGAGCGCCAGCACGACAAATTTGAGTACAGGAAAAATAAATCCTTTCAAATAAAAACCGATAAAAAAGAAACGGAAGAATTCGTAAAAAGATTTCCATTCTCGCCGACCAATTCCCAGAAAAAATCCATCGCCACCATACTGGAAGATATGGGGAAAAGTTTTCCGATGTCCCGGCTGCTTGAAGGCGATGTCGGAAGCGGGAAAACTGCGGTCGCGGCCACCGGCGCCTATACTGTCGTAAAACAGAGACCCTTCGACTACGCTCAGGGCAAGCCCCAAAATTTCGGCAACCTACAAGTGGCTTATATGGCTCCGACAGAAATATTGGCTACCCAGCATTTTGAGTCATTTATCAGGTATTACAAGCATCTCCCTGTAAAAATAGGGCTCATAACAGGCTCTGGTTGTCGTAAATTCACCTCTAAAGTGA
>CAYIHB010000054.1:0-2245 GCA_964363165.1 uncultured Candidatus Saccharibacteria bacterium | reverse complement strand
ATATGCCCGCCCGGAGCAAGCCATAAGCCCGCTTTTTTATGGTGGACGATAAAGATTTTTTTGCGGTCCGCGTCATAGGGAAGAAAGTAGGCGCAAAAATGTGTTTCCGAGTTTTCGTCCCGCGTCAGGAGACCTTCTTTAAGCCGCTTCAGATATTCTTCCCGCGTCTCCTCGCTGTCGCAGATTTGTTCCTTTAGGATTTTTGTGAGTTCGTGGCGGAGCATGGTCTGAAGTCGGACTTCGATAATTAGATACTAAAGTTAATAGCGAGCGTTTTTTTTCTTCAAGTAAACAAAAACTGATCCCAGAACAAAAGCAATTGCCATAACCAAAAGGCCTCCGTATAAAAACCTGTCAAGCGCGTACCAAAGGGTCTTCGCGTAAAAGAAATATCTAATTGAAACTTTTAAACCATGAATAAGGAGCGAATATAAAATGCCAAGAAAAAACATATTAGCATAACTAAACTTAGGAATCCTGCTCAATTTGTACGCAGAAGCCAAAACCATGGCTTCCCATAGCCATTGACTGATTCTAAGTTGCAAAGAAGTTCCTTCCAGCGTAACCCCAATAAGGTATTGCCAAAAGACCGTCGCCACTGCTACGAGCACAAAATACCAAATCGGTTTTACATATTCTATTAAGGTTATGCCAAAGATTTTTGCTTTGAGGATTGCGACGAAAAACAAACCGAAGACCACTGCTAAGAAAATTGAAACGAAAACTAAGTCATTTCTTATGTCTAAAGAAGGGTTGGGAGGCAAAATATCAAGATTTGATGAACCTGGCGCATAAACCTCTCGTTGCATGAAGGGTCTTTCAAATAAAGATTGCCCACCTTTAGGGCAATCAATTTTTTGTTCGCCAACATAACAGCCGTCTCTGTGTATTTCAATTTTTCCCGAATAATGCGCTATTGTTTTCATGTTTCGATTAACTCAATATGACCCTGAGCTTGTCGAATGGGTCATCTGAAAAATCCTCCCAGACCGGGCAACATTTGAGTTTTAACCAAAATAATTCCTAAAGCAGTGAGAATAATAATAGCGATCACATCAATCAGCAACTTTTTATTTTTCATAAATATCCTTAAATTCTTTATTTAATTACCCTTTATATTATACCATAATAACGGATTCGCTTTCTTAAAACTCTAACTTCTTCAGGAACTTCATTATTTTTTCTTTCGGGATATCATTTTGTTTTGCGTATTTAAATAAGTTCTCTCGTTGTTGTTCGAAAATTGCGTGGGCGAGAGAAAGCTTTTTTTGTTGCAAAATGTTTGGGGAGACTTGTTTTATTTCATACAAGAATGCGATCATGTCCGCGATTTTCATATCAACTTTGAGGGATTTGTCGTCTTCCACGCCGAGCGCTTTCATGATATTCTCCTGAATTCGATCGAGGACTTGCCGCACCTCATCTGACTTCAACATAGGCAGGACGTCGCCTGTTACAGCTTCGTGGGTATCGTGGAGGATGGCGAGTGTTACAAGGCGGTCTCTTTTCGCGCCATCGAATCGGTTGAACTTTGCCCAAAAGAACGCGATAAGAGCGACCGCGAAGGAGTGTTGTCCGACATTCCAGCTGTTGCCAAAGCCGCTTACCCCGAAAGCGCGCGAGATATTAAAGACGTTCATAAGAAAATCCAGGTTCGGATTTTTTTCTATATCTTCCAGCCTGCCCTGCGGGGTAAATATTTGTTTTGAATTTTTTATGAGTTTCATGTTCACGGCAAGCCATGGGATATTATACCCTGTGTTCCCGTCACTCGATCGGAAATAAAAGCAAACTTTCTCTCACGATTCCAGCTTTTGATTTCCTGCTCCCTGCGGCGCGCCTCTCTTAATGTCTGAAATGGTTCGGAATACGCGAGCGTAACCGGTCGTCTGATTTTTGTGTAATGCGCTCCCGACTTTGATTGGTTGTGCTGTTGCAGCCGCTTTTCAAGGTTGTTAGTGCAACCAACATATAACGTTCGGTCGGCGCACTGAAGGATGTAGACCGAGTAGGGCATACGATTGAAAATCCGAACTTCGTATTGCACTTCGTAAGGTAGTCCCTCGGCTTCGCTTCGGGACGGTTGAAATTCTATCCCTCATGACTTCGAACCAATGTTCTTCGCATAATAAATTATGCGAAGTGATTGAAAATCCGAACTGCGCATTGCGCAGTGGGATTTTCTAATCAGCTGCCGGGCAGGGATTCGAACCCCGATAGCTGGGACCAAAACCCAGAGTCCTAC
>CAYIHB010000053.1:0-2527 GCA_964363165.1 uncultured Candidatus Saccharibacteria bacterium | reverse complement strand
TATTATTATATCACATAATTTGGGCAAAAGTCAATATTTAAAACTGTGGAACTTGCCTATAAATTTCCTATATGATAATCTACTAGCTATGGCAAAAACGGTAATTGAGGTAAATAAAAATTCAAACGAAAATAACGCCAGCGTCTTGCGCCGTTTTTCCCGCAGAATCCAGGAATCGAACATAATTCAGAAAGTAAAGAGCTCCCGTTACAACAAAAGAAAAGAATCAAAACTCAAAGTAAAAAAGAGCACTTTAAAACACTTGGAACGAAGGAAAGAAATGGAAAAGCTTCGCAAACTCGGTAAGATAAAATAAAATGGAATTTGAAAAAATAAAACGGGAGATACTGGGCAAAAAATATTCTTTGTCTATTGCCTACGTCAGCCAGAAAAAATCCCGGGAATTGAACAAAAAATACAGGAATGTAGACAAACCCACCAACGTGCTTTCCTTTGCCTTGCATAAAGATGCGGGAGAACTTGTTCTGTGCAAAAGCATAATAAGGAAAGAATTGAAAAAATTCGGCAGGACTTTTGAGCAATTATTGGGCTTTTTAGTTATCCACGGAATGCTTCATTTGAAAGGAATGGAACATAGTAGTAGAATGGAGAGAGCAGAAGCCAAGTATGATAAAAAATATTTCTATAGGAATAGACATGGGATCCACCACGACCAGAGTCGTAGTGGGAGAGTTTTTGAAGGGAGAAAAAAACCCTAGGATTATCGGCGTGGGAGAATCGGAAACGAAAGGCGTCCGGCATGGATACGTTGTTAATATTCCCGAGGCGGTAATTTCATTAAAAAATGCCGTCTCCATAGCCGAAAAAAATTCAGGTATAAAAATCAGGCGCGCTTTTATTTCGATCGGCGGAGTGACTTTGCGCGGAGATACGAGTACCGGTCTGGGAATTATTTCCAAAGCCGACGGTGAAGTGACCAATTTGGACATAAATAAAACATTACAGGATTGCGAGGATAATCTGAATTTGAATAATAAAAAAATAATAAAAGTGTTCCCTCTTTCCTTCAAACTGGACGGTAAAGAGATACTGGGTCGGCCGGAGGGCATGCGGGGAACCAAGCTTGAAATAAAAGCCCTTTTTGTGACTTGCTCCACTTCCCACTTTGAAGATCTGCTGGAAGTCGTAGCCTTGGCCGGCATAGAACCTATGGATATAGTCACTTCTTCCGAAGCCGGAAGCCGTATCGCATTATCCGAAAAACAAAAAATAGTTGGAAGCGCTTTGGTTAATATCGGGTCCGAAACGGTATCACTTTCCATTTTTGAAAATGGAATGCTTGCGTCCCTTTACACCTTTTCTATCGGCGGAGCGGATATTACCAACGACATCGCTTTGGGTTTGAAAGTTTCGCTTGAAAACGCGGAACGTTTCAAGTTCGAAAACACCACGGAAGATTTTTCAAAGAAAAAATTGGATGAGATCGTTGAAGCGCGCCTTTTCGATATTTTTGAACTGATAGAAAATCATCTGAAAAAAATAAAACGAAACGAGCTCTTGCCGGCAGGTATAGTGCTCATTGGCGGGGGCGCCAACATCGCTTTGCTCGAAGAATTTTCGAAAACAGCGCTGAAGCTTCCCTCCAAGATAGGCACAACCGAAATTTTCGGCAATATAAAAACCAAACTGCGAGATCCCTCCTGGTTTGTCGCCTTGGGTCTTATAATGTCCGAGGACGAAAACAATTTTCACCCGGAAGGCCTATTTCAAAATTTCTTCAGAAACCTGAAAAGAATAGCAAAATCAAACATAAAACAACTGATGCCGTAAAAACAGGCACTAGGAAATTAGGCTCTAGGCTTTACTTTTTTTTAGTTTCTGGTAATGTACTATTTATACAAGTCAAATAATCAATAAACAAAATTATGCCTAAATTAAACCCCGCAATAGAAAGTTTCGCCCGTATTATGGTCATCGGAATAGGAGGATCCGGTAAGAATGCCGTTAATCACATGATCAACTCCAAGGTTAAAGGTGTGTCATTTATTTGCATGAATACCGATACACAGGATCTGCATCACTCCCTAGCTGAGAAAAAAATTCATATCGGAAAAAATCTGACCAAAGGTTTGGGCGCCGGAATGAATCCGGAAATCGGAAAGAAAGCCGCCGAGGAAACAAAATCAGAAATTCAGGACACCATCAAGGGAACGGACATGATTTTCGTCGCTTGCGGAATGGGCGGAGGCACCGGCACCGGCGCGGCGCCGATTGTGGCCCGGGCCGCCAAAGAACAAGGAATACTTACCGTAGCGGTGGTAACCAAACCGTTCTTTTTCGAAGGCAGTCAGCGGATGAAAATCGCCGAAAAAGGAATCGAGGAATTGGCAAAGGAAGTTGACGCCATTATTATCATTCCGAACGACAGATTAATACAGTTGGCCGATAAAACCACTAATTTTAAAGACGCTTTCGCCAGCTGCGATAATGTTTTACGCCAGGCGGTGGAAGGGATTTCCGATCTTATCACCACTCCGGGTGTTATAAACGTTGACTTTGCGGACAT
>CAYIHB010000052.1:0-2593 GCA_964363165.1 uncultured Candidatus Saccharibacteria bacterium | reverse complement strand
TATTGGGCCATTAGCGGGACCGATGTGAGTATTGTCGCTTTTGTCAAAGGAGCGCCGTTTATGCTCGATTTTATTTTAAGAATGTTTCCGCCAGATATACATAATTTGACTAGATTTTTGTCTAAAGCCATTGAAACATTGCAGATGGCCATTATGGGTTCAACTATGGGCGCTTTAGCCGCCCTGCCATTATCTTTTTTGGCAGCGCGGAATATTATGTCCAGCAGGTTTGTATATCATACCGTGAGAAGCGTTTTTGATATATGCAGAGGCATAAATGAAATTGTCTGGGGGCTTCTTTTCGTTTCAATGGTTGGATTGGGGCCTTTCCCCGGTGTTTTAGCCCTCGCCGTTCATGTCATGGGAGCATTGGGAAGGTATTTTTCAGAGGCGATAGAAACGGTGGACCCCGAAATCATCAAAGCGATTCTTTCAACGGGAGCAACGAAGTTCCAGGTTGTTATCAGGGGGGTTTTCCCGCAGGTTAAACCCCTATTTATTAATTACGCCCTTTATTATTTAGAGAATAATTTCAGGGCGGCAACGGTTTTGGGCTTGGTTGGGGCAGGCGGTATTGGCATGGAATTATTAACCAGTATGCGACTTTTTAGAAATGCCGAAGTTTTAACTATTCTGATTATAATGGTATCAATGGTTACAATAATAGACAGATTAAGTGCCTATATAAGAAAGGAAATAATCAAAGTCGAAATAATAGAGTAAGTTTCAAAAAAAATAAATGCGCCTGAAATGCGTGCTTAAAGTACATGGGAAACCATTCATTAAGCATTAATAGAACATTCTCAGGAACCTCAACATTAATGATGGACCATCTGAAAACTCAATTGCGCCATTATCAGTTTTCAGATGGCCTCGATATAACTATTTTTATGCTGGGCGGTAATGTTTTTTGCGATTTTTAACATTATGAGCATTTTCTTGCTTATTCGTTGGGTTGCATCTTTTATTCATTTTGTATTTGAGTGCATCCAAACTTTGATTCGCGCTCGCCGAGACTTGAATATTTATAAGATATAGGATATACTAGACAAATTCTGGAAAATTTACTCAAAATAGGCTAAAAAACAAAATTGGGATTTGCTGGTTTTATAAAGGTATGCGGCAATGCCAAACAGAGAAACCTTTGATTTTTCTCTATATACCTCTTACTGGAAGATGCAAGTATATAGTCCAATTAATATGAAAAAAAACTTAAAATCAAAAAAGGAGAGAATAGTTTATCTTCCCATGGCCGTTGACTTAATACATCACGGGCACATCAACATTATAAAAGAGGGTGAAAAACTGGGAAAAGTGGTAGTGGGACTGCTCACTGACAAGGCGATCGCGAATTATAAAAGAGTACCTTTGTCTTCTTATGAACAGCGAAAAAAGGTCATTGAAAATATCGTTGGAGTGCACGCCGTGATATCCCAAGAAACGGACGATTATATACCTACTATTAAAAAGCTGAAACCGAACTTTTTTGTTCATGGCGATGACTGGAAAACGGGTGTCCAAAAGGAAAAAAGGAAAAGGGTTATAGAAGCTATGCGCAAGTGGGGTGGAAAAGTTGTGGAGCCACCTTATACCGATGGCATGTCTTCAACCAAACTACTGGATGATCTTATTGACAGGGGTACTACGCCGGAAGGAAGGGGGAGAATGTTGAAAAGAATTATGGAAGTTAGGCCCTTGTTAAGAATTTTAGAAGTGCACAACGGACTTACCGGAAGAATTGTTGAAAAAATAAAAGTGATAAAAGGAGATGCGGCTAGAGAATTTGATGGAATGTGGTTAAGCAGCTTAACGGACTCCATGGCTAAAGGAAAGCCCGATACTGGCTATGTTGATTTTACTTCACGTCACAATACTATTGACCAAATATTTGATGTGACCACTAAGCCAATGCTCGTGGATGCCGACAACGGAGGCTTCCCGGAGCATTTTGCGCTGATGATAAAAACCCTTGAACGACTTGGCGTATCGGCTGTTATTATTGAGGACAAAATTGGACTCAAGGCCAATTCATTGTTCGGCGCGGAAGCGGGCCAAATTCAAGACAATATTGATGATTTCTGCCATAAAATTTCTGTAGGCAAAAGATCTCAAATTTCCGATTATTTCATGATTTTTGCCAGGATTGAAAGTCTGATACTTGGTAAGGGGTTGGCTGATGCTCTAGAGAGGGCGCGGGCATACATTGAAGCCGGTGCTGACGGAATCTTAATTCACAGTAAGGCAGAAAATCCGTCTGAAATATTCGCTTTTTGCAAGGAATATGAAAAGTTTCCACGCAAGGTCCCACTGGCGGTTGTTCCTACGACTTACAGTTCTGTTACCGAAAAGGAATTAATTAAAGCTGGAATAAATTTAGTTATTTATGCCAACCACCAGCTTCGCAGCGCTTATCCAGCTATGGTCAAAACTGCCAAATCAATACTGAGTCATGGCGGGTGCGGAGAAGCAGAGAAGTTTTGTATGCCGATTAAAGATATTTTAACGCTCATACCTGGGTCAGAATGAAAACTCAATACAAAGAAAACGTTGGTTCTGTCATTAGGGGATTGTTGAATGGTGTTAAACACACCGC
>CAYIHB010000051.1:0-2872 GCA_964363165.1 uncultured Candidatus Saccharibacteria bacterium | reverse complement strand
CAATCTCAACAATAATTATAGTATAGCATAGTTTATTATTTATGTCAATAATTTATTTGCGCAATAATTAAATACTCCATAATTTAGCGATCGCTAAATTATGGAGTATTTGTCGCACAATAAAAAATCCGCAGGTTTTAATTGCGGAATTGTCAGACCTTTTCGTCCGCTAAACCAAGAAGAGAGCCAGCGATAATCTGAACAACTTCTTCTCGGTCAGTGTCTGTTGAAAAGTGGAGCGGTTCGCCAATCTTCACGGTCATAGTCTCTCCTCTTGGAAGCCTTAATTCCGTGTACAATGTTTTCCTATCCTTTGAATTTGGCCAGAACTTTTCAGTTCCTTCAATCCAGACAGGAACCACCGTTGCTTTGGTTCTGCGGACCAAAAATCCAACCCCTTCCTTCAGAATTCTTATCTTCTTTGGGCTGGATTCGTTGGGCAGAAATTTGTCTCCCCACAAGGTTCTCCCGCCCTCAGGAAAAATGATAACCACCCTCCCTTTTTCAAGAGCGCTTTTTATTTGCCGAACCGTTGCAGCTTCAGAATGCCAATTCCCTCTCTCAACTGGAATCAGAAATGGTCTTAGCCAGAACCAATACCAGGAGTTGTAGAAGTTGTTCTGGTCTGCGACAATCAGCGGGCCGTTCAGGGGGTTTAACAAATACCTCTTGTAAAACATGGCAGCCAACAAGAATGGATCTAACAACGATGGATGATTAGCCACCAGGAGTATCCCCTTCCCAAAATGAGGAAACCTTTTCCAATGTATAATCTTGATAATTCCAATCCATCGAAGCATCGCGAAGGTTATTCCTAATAATAATCCGAAAGGATATATTAGGAATAATATCAGAGCATAGTTTAAGATTTTTTTGAGATTTTCTCTCATTTGCGCGCTCCCAATATGTGAAAGAACTGCCCCTAAATTTATCTTTACAATACCTTATTTTCAAATATCTTTCAATAAAAAATCGCCGAAGCAAGCAATGCCGGCGATATATTCTGCAAAAAGGCAGAACCTTCTAATTCTCAACATCTGCAAATTCATTTGGAACCCGCGCATTTTGACGCTGAATTTTTGGGCAGATTTCTTTGTTTTTGTGAGGACAAACAGAACAATCCTTATAAACAGCGACCACTCTTCCATCGGGAGTGCAATTTTGCTTATCGCATATTTGAGGATATATAATCTGACAAATTGCCTCTTCCGGCCAAACCCAAGAACTGCCTACAATTGCGCGATTGAAATAGCCACTGTATTTCTCATCTGCCCGTATCCTATGAACGCCGATTATGTCAAAACCAGAAACATCCTTGGGCTGGCAAAAACGGCTAACCGAATAGAAGCAACTGCAATCTACTTGTACGCAAACCTCTGTCGCGCTCATAAGTTTTCCTTTCTACTCTGTTTTTTGATTTTTCTGACTCTCGCTTTTCTTTTCGCCCCCCTGAAAACTCTCACGATGTGGGGCGCTTGCGCAGAAAGAATCATAAGTCCTAGCCCAAGAAGCATCCAAAAAATGTATGAAAATATCCCCATGCAGAAACTGCATACTCCGAATATCCACGCGAGTACGCCAATCATAAAAAAAATGATTGTGATCGGCGATGAAGGGAACCCTCTTACTCTATCTCTTTGCGTTGCATCCACTGGCTGTCTCCTTTTTCAATGTGCAGGTTGTTTGTAATAACTGGTGCCCTTGCCGCGACTCGAACGCGGAACCAATTCCTTAAAAGGGAACTGCTCTACCAATTGAGCTACAAGGGCTAGCCCCGCTTAGCGGGGAATTTTTAATTTTAAATTTTTAATTTTCAAACAATAATCGAAAACTATTTATAATCCTTCTCGCTTTAGCTGTTCAATTAGTTCTTTTTGTTTTTTAGACAATTTTTTTGGCGTTTTAATTTTCAATTCAACATACAAATTTCCTCTTCCGTATCCGCCAAAATGCGGAGTTCCTCTTCCTGAAATTCTTAAAACTTTTCCAGATTCTGTCCCAGCCGGAATTTCCAACAAAATATTTGTTCCCTCTAAAGTTTTTAATTCTATTTCATCGCCGAGCGCTGCCTGAGAAAAATTAATTTCCAACTCAGTAAATAAGTCATCTCCCCTTCTTAAGAATACAGAATGCTGTTTAACAAATATTCTTACAAAAAGATTTCCCGCTTTGGCTCCTCTTTTTCCCGCTTCTCCTCTTCCTTCAACTTTTATAACCTGGTTTGTGTCAATTCCAGCAGGGATGAGTATTTCAACTGTTTCCTGCCCCTTTGTTCTGCCTTCGCCTTTGCACACATTGCAGGGTTTTTCAGGAATTGTTCCTTCGCCTTTGCATTCCGGGCAGACTGCTAAAGTTGTGTACGAACCCAAAAATGTTTTTTTAATCTGCTGGACTTGTCCCGTGCCTCTGCAGGAAAAACATTCTTTTACTTTACTGCCGGGTTCTGCTCCAGAACCCTGGCATCTGTGGCAGACAATCTGTTTTACTAAATTTATTTTTTCAACCGACTCTTTCAGTGTCCTTTCCAAATTTATCTCAATGTCAACTTGTATGTCTTTTCCTTTTCTTGAATCCTTTCTTGTCGTTCTGCGCGCTCCGCCAAACCCCCCGCCAAAAAATTCCTCAAAAACATCTCCTATGTCGCTAAAATCAAATTCAAATTCCTCGCCATGAGGCCTGTTTCCCCAAGCCCAATTGAATCCCTGCTCGCCCCCGGGGATGCCTTGGTCAAAAACTCTGCCAAACTGGTCGTACTGCTCGCGTTTTTGCTTATCTGAAAGCACCTGGTACGCTTCATTTATCTCTTTGAACTTTTTTTCGTCTCCGCCCTTGTCCGGATGATATTTATGCGCCAGTTTGTGAAATGCTTTTT
>CAYIHB010000050.1:0-2910 GCA_964363165.1 uncultured Candidatus Saccharibacteria bacterium | reverse complement strand
TATTATCTGATTGACTCTTTGGGCAACGGCGATAATTGGATAAAAATGTCCGCCTGTTCCTCCTCCTGTAAAAACTATTTTCATAAATTTAAAATTTAATTATTCTGACGCTGGAATCTTGATATTTGAAGCACTATGCCCATTGCTACAAGATATACCATAAGCGAAGTACCTCCATGGCTCATAAAGACCAGTGGCACGCCTGTCAGCGGGAAAACCCCCGTAGCGGAAGCGATATTCATAAACGACTGCGCCACTATCAGTATAACAATTCCGGAAACCAAAAGTCTACTGAATAAATCTGGAGAATTATTGGCGATACGAAGGCCGCGTAAAACAAAAAGCAGATAAAGTATTACTATGGCGGTGCTTCCCACAAAACCCAATTCTTCGCCCACCACGGCAAAAATGGAATCCCCTTGCGGTTCCGGCAAGTAACTGAATTTTTGAATGCTTTGGCCGTATCCCCTGCCAAAAATTCCGCCTGAACCTATCGCGATCAGCGATTGCTGTATCTGATAGGAAGATCCTTGCGGATCGAGCGACGGATCGATAAAAGTTTTCACCCGTTCCTGAAGATACGGGGTAGAATAGACGAGAGTCCCCAAAACAATAACAGACCCCATTCCCAATAAGGTAATCCATTTCATTGAAACGCCGGAAATAAAAAGCATGCATATTCCGGTTACCGCGATTAAAATGAAACTTTTAGTATCCGGCTGATGAAAAAGAATCACGGCGATAATCGCCAGTAATAGGCCAAGGGGAAGAATGCCGAATTTAAAATCCTGAACCCTGTTTTTGGCCCAAGAAAGCCAGGCGGCGAAATAAATAACAAATCCGAATTTTAAAATTTCTACCGGTTGAAATCTGAGCGGTCCGAGCTGAATCCATCTTTCTGCTCCCAAGTGGCTCCACCCCAGAGAAGGAATAAACACCGCCGCAGTCAGAAGTATCGATCCCAAAAAAATATAAAAAGAATAATTACGCCAGAATTTATAGTTTATTTTCAGGGCAAAATACATGCCCAGGAACCCCAGGCCGAATCCGAGAACCAACTGGCTGAAAAGAACTGAATAAAAAGTTCCCTCGCTTCTGGCCACGATTCCCAAAGAGGCGGAAATAAACATTGCCAATCCGATGAACGTCAAAAGAAGAAATATCGTCAAAAAAAATCTATCTGTCTTTTTTTCTCTCATTACGTTTTACCGGCTGATAACGGCCAGGATTATGCCTATAATGGAAAAAGCGACGGATAGAATCCAGAAACGCATGGTAACTTTATAGGATGGCCAGCCGAGCGCTTCAAAATGATGATGGATAGGTGAAAGCCGGAATATTTTTTTTCCGTTTCTTAATTTTCTCGAAAGAGTTTGTAATATGACGGACCCGGAACTCATGACCAGAGGCATCGCGACTACGGGAAGTATCAAAACCGAATCGGTCAAAAAAGCTATGGTGGCCAAGGTAATAGTCAGTCCGATAATGCCTGTTTCTCCCATGTAAAATCTGGCCGGAGGAATATTGAACCAAAGAAACGCCAATATCGCCCCGGTGGCAACTGCACAGAAAGCGGCAATGTCTATTTGATTATTGGCAAAAGCTATAACGGAATAGGCGGCAAAAATCGAAGCGAAGATTCCGCCGGAAAGCCCATCCAATCCGTCGATTACACCGCCCGAAAAAGTCGCCAAGGAAACTATTATAAAAAACGGAATAATTAAAATATCCAAATCAAGATATCCATTGAACGGAATATGTATCGAGGTCATCCCCAGTTTGTAATAAAACCAAAGCCCGATCAGAAAAGAAATAAAAATCACTAACAGTGCTTTCCATTTGCGCCAGGATGCGTCATCACGGGCAATTTTCCCTTCGCCGTAAATCTGTATCAAGTCATCCCAAAGTCCCAGGAAAGATCCGAAAAGCAAAACCAAAAGAGGTATCAAGGTTTGATTCTTGCTTAAAAAATTAATTTTTTCGGTAATCGGGGATGGAAATAAAACCGAAATCAGGCAAAAGATCAGAGTGGAAAGAAGTATTGAAACCCAGATTATTATTCCCCCCACCCGCGGAGTTCTCAATTCTTCTTCATGATTGTGAATTTTCTGAAATTCAGAAAAAGTCGCTTCATTTCTGGAGTATTTTTTCCACATTTTATATTTATAAAAAAAATGCGTGGCAAATGGCGTAACAAAGAGCCCTATCAAGAAAGCTACTACCATTGGCAAAAATATTTTGACCAAATTCAAAAGCATATAGAGATTATACTCCGTAATGACATTTTTATCAAAAATGTGCAAAGTTCGACTTTGAACATTTCCACATCTACGCTATAGCGTAGATGTGTGTTTTGTTAATACACCTCCTGATTATAACATCTCTCGCAGTACACAATCTCCGGTCTATCAGGAGCATAAGAAGTCTCGAATTCATTGAGACAGCCGGGTTTCATGCAGTGTCGGTGCCAAAGCTTCAAAGGGTTTAAACGTTCAAAGCGTCTCTTATATCTGCATTCAAAACACTTGTCTGAAAGCGGTAATCTAAATCTTCTCAAAAAGACAAGTTCTGAAGGAGTGAAGCGATAGGCCTTACCACAGGATACACAGGCAATGATTTCCTTTAATATTTCATCAGTGACTTCATCAGCAGTTATGGGTAATCTGCTTCCATCCATGGTGGTTTTGTATTCCGGCAAGGTCTGGTTGCGCCATTTCCATCCAGCACTAATCGCGTCTTCTTTACTGATCGGAAAATATATTTGTGCATCTGTTTCATTATACCTGTATAGGGACAAATCATACGGTAAAAATTCTCCATATCCGTATACCCTTCCTCTTTTATCAACATAGGGATTTTTTTCCATATCCTTGATTATTTGTGAACGTAAAGAATAAAATTCTTCCTCCT
>CAYIHB010000049.1:0-2928 GCA_964363165.1 uncultured Candidatus Saccharibacteria bacterium | reverse complement strand
TCCGGTGGAACTTCGTAATAACTAATCAGAAATTTTGTAATGCGTAAAAAAGGATCTCCCCATGTCTGAATTGCGTAAGGCACACCCTTCGGATTAACCGCATAAAGAAAAACTATAAACTTCGGATCATAAGCCGGAAAATACCCAACAAAGGAATGGATGTGCCTATCTTCATAATAACCTCCATTTACACTATCGGCAACTTGGGCGGTGCCGGTTTTTACCGCCACACTGTAATGCTCCAATTTCCCGCTTGTTTCGAAGTTTTTGTCCATTGCGTTCACCAACATACGAGTAATCTCCGTTGCGGTCGCGGGAGATATCTTTGCGCGTTTTGTTTCGTATCTCATTTCTTTCTCCGTGCCATTATCGTATTTTATCTTTTGCACCAAATGAGGCACAACCAGATTTCCTCCGTTTGACAAAGATGCCAAAGCCCGTACCGTTTCAATCGGCGTCAGGGCGATTCCCTGGCCGAAAGCGGCGTTGGCATACTCGATTTCGCGGGGACTGTTGATTATATTGGAAACGAGTCCCGAAGTTTCATTCGGCAAGTCGATACCGGTTTTATTTTTTATGCCGTAAGCCAGCAAATAATCGCGTAATTTTTCTTTACCCAATTGTTGTTCGACAAAAACCATTCCGGTATTGAGTGATTGAGTCAAAACATCCTGCATGGTTGTACCCGGGCCTCTGCCTTTTTTATCAAAGTTGAATATTTCTTTATTCTCAACCATAACAGACCCTCTGTCGTTATAGGTCGTATCGGCTGTCACAACTCCCGCGTCCAGAGCGGCCGCCATATTCAGAGGCTTTATTACCGATCCGAACTCAAAAACATTTTCCACCAAAGGATTGGAAAAAGTGGAAGCGGTTTTAACCTTGGAGAAATTATTTAGGTCAAAATCGGGCTTTGTGCTCTCTGCGTAAATGGAACCGTCCGCCGGGTTCATGATTATTCCGCCGATGGAATCGATCTGATATTTTTCTTTCACGTTTTCCAGGGTTTGTTCCAAAAAATTTTGCACCGACGGCTCAATGGTTGTCACTATGTCTCCGGCCAACGGTTCCTCACTGAACAAAGTTTTATTGACATTGGAAAAAACCTCGGCAAAAAAGTTTATATAGGGATTATCTTTGCCTCTGGAAAGATTGGCGTCATACTGCCTTTCCAAGCCGTAACGTCCGCCCAGTTCGTTTCCTTTATATGCCACAAAGCCCAATGATTGGGAAGCAAGACTGGCACCCGGATAAAAACGCCATTTCTCCTTGAAAACGGACACACTCGGAATTTTGAGAAGAGATATGCTGTCGGCTTCTTCTTTGGTCAGGTGATTTGCCACCTCTTCATAAGGGTCATCTTCTTTGCTTGCTTTTGCCAAAAAATCGTCATGGTTAATATCCGTTATTTTTGACAATTCTCCGTAAACCGATTCTTTGTCGGTAATTTTGCTTGGATTAATGGCTACTTTAAATCCGGTGATTTGCGTGGCAGCGGAAACGAGCTGGCTGTCCTTGCGTTCAAAATAAATGGTTCCCCTCTCGAAGATATCAGAGGAGGGTGTGGAATATTGCCTGTCCGCCCGCTCGGAATAGGAACCGCTACTCATGACTTGCACCGAAAAAAGTTTGCCTATTAAAATCAGAGCGAAAATTGAAACGCAAAAAAATACGATTCTGGTCCTAAGAAGAAAACTATATTTCATTTTTGGCTGTGCTTAGGCTGCCAAGGGCTTTGCGAGTCGCGTATTTTGCTTTTACTTCCTTAAAACCGAGAGAATAAGCCAGATCAAGATCAACTTTCCGGGATACGGAAAGATATTCCAGTTCCAAACTTCCTACATCGTTGGATAATGTGCGGTTATACGCTTCGAGCGATTTGCGTTCCACAATATTGAAAACCATACTGCCCAGAAGAAAAACATAGAAAAGCGCCAGAACTCCCAAAGTCAAAAGCATGGCATTTAAAATGCGTTCCTGCAAATTGCCGTTATTGATGATTTTCACGTTGCTTGCGTAACTTTTTAGTTTTAAACTTGCCTGCTTCATATTTTTTCCAAAATTCTCAACTTAGCGCTTCTTGATCTGGGATTATTTTTTATTTCTTCTTCTTTGGCAGTTATCGGCTTCTTGTTTATTAAAATTGCCCTGCCCTCTTTTTGTTTTTGCTTATAAAATCTCTTAACAATTCTATCTTCCAGACTCTGGAAAGAAATTACCGACATTCTTCCCCTTTTTCTCAAAACATCAAACCCTTTTCCCAGCCCCGTTTGAAGCGCGCCCAGTTCGTCATTTACCGCTATGCGCAACGCCTGAAAAGTTTTGGTGGCAAAATGCAGTCTTCCTCTTTTATGGGCCGCCGGTATGCTTTTCCCGATAATCTTTACCAAATCCCCCGTCGTTTTGATCCTATTCTCTTTCCTTTCCTCCACTATTCCCCTGGCTATTTTTCTGGAAAATTTTTCCTGACCATAGCCGTAAATAATGTCCGCCAAACTTTTTTCGCTCCAATCATTGACTATATCCAGAGCCGTCAGTAAATATTCTGATGGATTCCCGCCTGCGCCGAGGCTTCGGCGGGCAGGTTCTTTCATGGTCATGAGCAACGGTTCGTTTTTCATGAAAGAAAATCCTCGTCCGGAACTCTCCAGTTGGTCTGAACTCAAACCCAAGTCGAAGATAATTGCGTTTACCTTCCGTCCATTCAGAGCTTCATCCAAATTTCTGAAATTAATGTTTTTAAAAGATATTCTTTTATCCGAAATATTTTTGAAAACATTCCAATCTTGGTCAAGAGCGATAATCTTTATCTTCGGATATCTTTTTAAAATCTCTCTGGAGTGTCCCCCGCCTCCGAAAGTGCAATCCAGAACTAAAGATCTATTGTCTAAATTCAGACCCTCTATTGTTTCATTTAAAAGAACTGCC
>CAYIHB010000048.1:0-2931 GCA_964363165.1 uncultured Candidatus Saccharibacteria bacterium | reverse complement strand
GTCACATAGGAATTTCCTATGTAGGTCTGTATAGATTGCTATGTAGGAATGGGAAAAATCTGGCAAAATAAATATAAAATGCTAATATACTATCTACGGTCTTAATGAAATATTTTCTTATTCGTTATTTTTATGGAAAACACGCAAATAATAATATTAGCTGGCGGGAAAGGGGTCCGGATGAAATCGGATGAGCCTAAGGCGCTTATAACTTTCAAAAATAAACCTTTTATTCAGCACATACTTGACACTATTTCTACCCTGCACCTGCCGATTCAGCCGGTTATCGTGGTTGGCCATAAAAAGGAACGGATCAAAGAGATATTGGGAAACGAATATGTCTACGCGGAGCAGAGCGAACCGCTCGGTACCGGACATGCGGTGGCCTCGGCCCGGAATAGCGTTCAGCCGGGGCATAAAACGGTACTGGTCTTGTCTTCGGATCAGCCGCTTATTTCGAAAACAACCATTGAGCGCCTGTTGTTGAAACATAGCGAGAAAAAACCGACCATCACCCTGGCCACGGCTCTGATGCCGGATTTTGAGGAGTGGAGATCTAGTTTGAGACATTTCGGGAGAATAGTGCGCAGGGCGGACGGATCAGTGGAAGAGATAGTGGAATTCAAGGATGCGACCGAAAAAGAAAAAATGATCAAGGAGCTCAACCCGGCCGTTTACGCTTTCGATTCGGACTGGCTCTGGAAAAACATAGGCCTGATAAAAAACGAGAACGCGCAAAAAGAATATTATCTGACCGATCTGATTAAAATGGCGCGGGAGCAAAATAAAAGGATAGAGGCCGTTCCCTTGGCCGATCTGATCGAGGCGCTCCAGCCTAATTCCAGGGAAGAATTAAAAATATTAGAAAAATTTTCGAAATAATTATGCAAAACCCTTTTCAAAACGCAATGGAACAGCTGGATAAAGTCGTTAAAGTAAGAAATTTCAGCGACGAACTCATCAAGAAACTGAGGCAGCCGGACCGTGATATCAGAATTTCCATACCGGTTAAAATGGATAACGGCTCCGTGAAAATTTTCGAGGGATACCGGGTTGAATACAATAATACCCTGGGACCCTACAAAGGCGGAATCAGATATCATAAGGATACCGAAATAAACGAAGTGAAAGCCCTGGCTTTCTGGATGACCTTGAAATGCGCCGTAGCCGGAATCCCGATGGGCGGAGGCAAGGGAGGAATAACAGTGGATCCGAAAGAATTGTCGAAAACCGAACTGGAAAAGCTTTCTCGCGGATGGGTGCGCAGGCTTTCCGATATTTTAGGCCCTAAAAAAGACGTCCCTGCCCCGGATGTAAATACAACTCCGGAAATAATGGCTTGGATGGCCGACGAATATGAAAAAATTACAGGAGATAGGACCAGAGCCACTTTTACCGGCAAGCCAACCGATAAGGGAGGATCGGCCGGACGCGGACCGGCCACCGGACTTGGAGGATTTTATGTTTTTGATTCTTTGCGCAAACAAATCGGGCTTCCCGACAAGTGCAAGGTTGTAATTCAGGGTTTCGGAAATGTCGGAGTAAATGCGGCTCAAATTTTCTCGGAAAACGGACATGCTGTTATAGCTATCTCCGATTCAAAAGGGGGAGTTTATAATGAAAATGGCTTGGACATAGAAAAACTCGCCGAGCATAAGAAAAGAAACGGTTCTCTTTCCGGTTTCGAAGGCAGTAAGGATATAAGCAACGAAGAACTTTTGGAAACTGGATGCGACCTTTTAATACCGGCCGCATTCGAAAATGTCATAAACGATGCCAACGCCGGTAAAATAAAAGCTAAAGCGATCATGGAGCTTGCTAACGGCCCTCTTACGCCGGAAGCCGATGAAATTTTATTTAAAAAAGGCGTTCCGGTGGTACCGGATATTTTGGCAAACTCCGGAGGCGTAACGGTTTCCTATTTTGAATGGGATCAAAATCTGAAAAACGAGCATTGGAGCGAGAAAGAAGTTTTTGACAAACTTCTGCCGATGATGAATGATGCTGCCCAGAAAATTTTTAAAAAAGCAAAAGAATATTCCACGGACCTCAGACGCGGCGCGTTCATCGTGGCGCTTGAAAGAATCCAGGCAAAAATGTAATATCAAAGCATGAGAGGGCGGCTAGCTCATTCGGCTAGAGCGTGTCTTTGACGTAGACAAGGTAACAGGTTCGATTCCTGTGCCGCCCACATGAGAATTTTAAGCATCGAGACATCCTGTGATGACACGGGAATAACAATAATGGAAGCAAAAGGAGACATTGAAGGTGCCTCTTTTAAAGTTCTGGCCAATGTTTCCGATTCACAGATAAAAATTCACGCTTCATATGGCGGAGTATATCCGATGCTGGCCAAACGGGAACATATCAAAAATCTTCCCATTCTTCTGAAAGAGGTTTTGAAAAAAGCATTTTTAAAAGGCAAGGCCTTAGGAATTCAAAAAGGCCTTGCTTTTCTTAAGAATCCGGGGATTGATTTAATAGCCGTCACTTACGGACCCGGACTGGAGCCGGCGCTTTGGACAGGAATTACCTTCGCAAAAGAGCTGGCAAAAAAATGGAAAACTCCGCTGATGCCGGTCAATCATATGGAAGGACACATCGTCTCCCCTTTTGCAAAAGACAAGGGAAAATTTTCGATTCCCAAGATAAATTTCCCCGCGTTGTCGCTACTTGTTTCCGGCGGACACACTGAACTTATACTTTCAAAAAATTGGTTGCAATATAAAATAATAGGAGAAACATTGGACGACGCGGCCGGAGAAGCATTCGACAAAGTAGCCAGAATGCTCGGACTTCCCTATCCCGGCGGACCGGAAATTTCAAAATTAGCGGAAGAAGAAAGAAAATCGGGTTCGCGAAAGCATATTGTTTATGGAACCCTTGGTAGGAGCGACGGCGACGGACAGAGAAAATTTTCAGCAGAAAATT
>CAYIHB010000047.1:0-3113 GCA_964363165.1 uncultured Candidatus Saccharibacteria bacterium | reverse complement strand
TCCGGCATAGCTCAACGGTAGAGCGACTCCCTGTTAAGGAGTGGGTTCCAGGTTCGAATCCTGGTGCCGGAGCACTGATTTTTACTAGGAGTTGGTTGTAGGCCTGCCCCGTACTTAATGCGGAGCATTATAGTTCGGGGTTCGAATCATACCTGCGGAAGCATGAGGTATAGAAAGTTATGAAAATAAAAGATTTACAAGGTTAGTTGACAATGACTTGACAATGAAATATAGTTTGCTTTACAATAGAGTTGTTTATGACAAATAAGGCAAAAATACTTGATTTCATCGAAAAACGCGGCAGAGCAACTTCTCGAGATATCACAAAGGAAATCGGCGTTTCTCGCCAATACGTAAATCTAGTTATTGCCGATTTGGCGGCGGAAAACAAAGTAATAAAACTTGGCGGAACACGCTGGGCTTTTTATGCTACGCCAGCCTATTTATCAAAACACCCAGAAATTATTCCTACCAATTTCAAAAAAAGATATGTCAACCGTTCGCTTGAAGAACATAGAGTATTTCTTGAAATTGAAGATAAACTTCCGCAGCTTAAAGAATTACCGGAAAATGTTCGGAGTATTTTTACCTTCGCATTTTCCGAAATGTTCAATAATGCGATCGAACACTCCGGCTCAAAGGTTATATTTGCAGAAGTTATGCTGCGAGACGGATTTTTATCTTTTGTTGTCAACGATTCGGGTATCGGAGTATTTCGTAATGTCATGAAAAAACGGAATTTGAAATCAGAAATTGAAGCCATTCAGGATTTGTTGAAGGGGAAAACGACTACAATGCCGAGAACACATTCCGGTGAGGGCATCTTTTTTACTTCCAAGGCGGGGGATGTGTTCATGCTGGATAGTTTCGGCCAGATGCTCACAATTGATAATTTGAAAAACGACATTACTGCGCGACACACGACTGCAATTAAGCGTGGTACGAGGGTTGCTTTCAGAATAAGTGCGGACTCGAATCGTCATCTGAATGATATTTTTAAAAAATATACAAATATCAACGATGGCAGTGATTACGGTTTTGACAAGACGGAGATACGCGTAAAACTGTTCACTTCCGGTGGTGTCCACATCTCCCGTTCGCAAGCGCGTCGAATTCTAGAGGGGCTTGATAAATTTAAGGTTATTTTGCTCGATTACGAAGATGTGCCGCTTGTGGGACAGGCGTTTGCAGATGAAATTTATCGCGTATTCCAGAACAAGCATCCCAGTATTAAGATTCAAGAAGAAAATATGTCCGAAGGCGTGAAGTTTATGGTAGAACGCGCTAAAACCGGAGCAAAAAGATAATAACTGCCATGAAAATCAAATATGAAAATGAATATGAATTCCGATATAACATTTATCTGTAAATTTATAAAAACATGTGAATTCAAGCAGAAAACATGTAAAATTCACATAAATTTGCAAAAAAGGCGTGAATTTGATATAATGTGGGTATGGCAATTACAAAACCTATAAAAGACAAGCTAAATAAGCTCAAGGCGGAATATGATTCTTTGAAGATCGGCAAAGAATCGCTTTTGACTATGGTTGATGATGTGGAAATACCCGAGAATGTATATAACTCAAATGCTATTGAAAACTCAACCCTAACGTTGAAAGAAACCGAGAAAATCTTGCTTGACCAGGAAATTTCCCGAGACGTTTCCGTGCGGGAGGTATTTGAAACAAAAAATTTGGCGCGAGTAATCGGATACAAGCGCAATAATGCAGATAAAAAAGTGCTTACAAAAGAACTTATTCTGCTTTTGCACCAAATGCTTATTGGCGGTATTGACGACTCTATTGCCGGACGCTTTCGCAAAAAAGGAGAATACGTCCGCGTCGGGCCGCACATCGCTCCGGCGCCAGAGCATGTGGAAAGGATGGTTGAAGTCATGCTATTGGAGTACGGAAGCGACTTTCAGGCGTATTTTTTAGATAAGATTGCAAAGTTCCATTTGGAATTTGAAACAACTCATCCTTTTTGCGATGGCAACGGACGCATCGGGCGGGTGCTCATAAACTATCAGCTGCTTTCGCTTGGATTTCCGCGGATTATCATTCGCGATAAAGAAAAGGACATCTATTATAAAGCGTTTAAGGATTTCAGAGACAACCCTTCGACTTCGCTCAGGGCAGGTAAAAAGACGAAAATGATGGAGAAGGTTCTCGCGCTCGCACTTATGGAATCGTTCCATAAGAGAATTACCTATCTGAAAGGAGAAACTGTCGTTACCTTGTCTGATTTTATCAAAACATACAAGCTTTCCTCGTCTGCGATTACCAATGCCGCTAAACGTCAAGCAATTCCGGCATTTAGAGAAAAAGGCATTTGGAAGATTTCGGAAAATTTCTCCGCCAAAGGCGGATCCGCCTCAGGCGGAAGATACGAAAAATAAGACGAAAAATGCGCCACTCGGCTGGTGCATTTATGGCAGGGATGATTTAATGAAATAAAAATTATGAAAAATCTTTTGGAACAATTAAAGAGGGTATTGGCAAATGACGAGCGGCTCACAAGCGAAGGCGAGCTTTTGAAGAATAAAGTTATTGAGCTCGCAATAAAGCTGGATAAGAACCTGATTAAACTTCTTTTGGCGGACAGGCAGATGAAAGAAATATTTTTTACGGAAGTAGGCAAAGCCACGATTTTTGATAAGGATAAATTTATTAAGTTTGTTTCAAATAAACAATTTCTGCCGGATAGCTACACGGTATTTAAGAATAAAATCGGTTTAACTGAAGACGATGAATTTATAAGAGAGAAAAAGGAAGTTGTACTTTCGTGGCCGTATAAGGACTGCGTGCTTGAAGGCGGGATGACAAAAGAGGATCAAAAGCGGAATGAGATTTTTTGGAACGAAACTTTGGCTCCGGATGAAATCAGCCGTCTATTGGATCACAAAGTTTTTACCAGCGCGAAAAGAATTGATAAAAAAGGCGAGCATAAATTAGACGGATTTAAAACTAACGAAAATGGAGATATAAAAGACAATCTTATTATTAAAGGCAACAATCTTTTAGCCCTCAACTCTCTCAAAAAACGTTTTGCCGGAAAAGTAAAACTGATTTACATTGACCCGCCGTATAACACCGGCAATGACTTCTTCG
>CAYIHB010000046.1:0-3277 GCA_964363165.1 uncultured Candidatus Saccharibacteria bacterium | reverse complement strand
CCTCTTAAAGTCAAGGCATCCACCGTACGCCCTTAAATTTCCTGTTAAGAAATTTACAAACCACACTCGCCCCGCCGAAGTCTCGACGCAGGCGATTTTAAGTTTCCTTTCCGGGACCGCTCCCATACTCGGAAACTGTTCTATTTCAGACGCAAAAAAAGACCCCGAAGTGTCTGAATAGCTTTAAGTTTTCAATATTCTAGCCTTGCCGGGAAACAAAAAACCGCCTTTCAGGCGGCCAACAAGCAAAAGAGAGCTTGTCTAATACCGCCTTTTAAAACTGTTGTTTCTTGTTGTATTCATACTGATAAAGGAAGTATATCAAAACAAAAAAAGATGTCAAGCATGACATCTTTTTTCGGAAAAACTCTGTAAAAACCACGGAAATTATTGCCTGTGGGACATTTCTTCTCCAAGTTTTGAGATTAACCTGGCTGCCGCATCCTTGCCGCCCAAGCCGAAAGCCAAGGCGCCAGCTACCGCGAACATTCCAATTATTCCGGCAAAGAGAGTATTCATATAACCCTCCGCTACTCCCAGCTGGCCCAACGCGATAATGAAGGCAAATACCCAGATGACGTATTTAACCAGGGAACCGAGCATGTGGGCCGAAGTAAGGTTCATCGCCTTGGAGCCCGCTACAACCGTTTTGGAAAGGAAATCAGCGACAATCGTAGCGATTATCAACACAAAAACGGCAACTATGACTTTAGGCAGGAACCCCAGCACGTCATCTCTCAGGAAAGACGCAACATAGTCCAGACCGACTAAATTGAGCGAAGGAAGGAGAAAGATAACGATCACGAACCATTTAACCACTTCCCCGACAAAATGCCCGGAATTAAGGCCCATTCCGGCTTTCCTAAAAAAGTTCTCTATCCCCAGAGAACGTAAAAGATTGTCTATCTTTAAAGCACTGAAAACCTGTTCAAATGCCTTAGCGATGAGAGAACCCAGCGCCCAGCCGATAACAAAAAAGATAATGGCCAAGATGAGTTTAGGAGCAAATTGAATGAAACCCCACCACAAATTTTGCAGTGACGCGTTAAAAACATCGCCCCATGTTAACCAAATGTTATTCATAATAATAATTTCCGCCAAAGGCGGATCAGCCGATGGCTGAAATTAATAAGACTTTTAAAGTTTCGACCTTGTAAAAGTTATAATATAGTATTATACCAATTTCTAGGCCTTTTTTAAAGTTTGTGTGGATAACTCTTTGGCCTGAAAAACGATTTCATGGGGGAAATCCAGTATATCCCGAACCAGCTTGTCGTACATATCCAGCCGGTAAAGAAACTCCTTGGTGTCAAAAACGGCATAGCACAACTCCGTCCCTATTTCGGCCTCCAGTTTGCGTATTTCTTCTTCAATTCTGCTTTTTTTCAATCTGTCCCCGACAACCAGTAAGTCCACCCGGGTATCCTTGTTTTTTATAAAAATGCCGGAAAAGAGCAAAAGCTTTACCCGCCCGATCTTCCTAAAATTGTCTATGATCGTTTTTTTGTCCAAGCTGTCCGAACTTATCAATAGCTTGTCGAATTCCTTAGCGTATTTGAATAAGGGATTGAAAATCCAAGTTTTATTGTATTTCTTTATAAAATCAATGGAAGCCAAAAGCTTTATCTCCCGGCTGGCGGTATCGGGATTGACTCGGCTCCTTTTTTTTATGTCCTTTCTGCTAAAGCCGGTCTTGGGATTCAGCAGAAAAAGTCGCATTATTTTGACCCTGGCCGGGCTGCTCAATATTTTCCCTAGGATTTCCATATCTTTGTATGATAACGCTTTCCCGCCAAAAAACAAGCCTAAAAACTGCGGTTACCGGTATAATTCTGCGGTGTTACTTTTTTCAACTTTTCCAAAATAGCCTTTGAAATCTTGTGTTTTTGGGCGATTTGCTCAATAAATAAATGCATCATTTTTTTATCAACAATTTTCCCGCGGGTAAATTCTTTCAATAATTCGTACCCGTCTGAAACTCCCGCACTGCGCAATATGACCTGATAAGCCTCCGAAACAACTTCCCAATGTTTTTCCAGCTCTTCCTTCAGCGCGTTTTGGTCAACTTTAATGCGTCCCAATCCTTTCAAAATGTAGACCAGAGCAACTTTCACATGCGCGAAAACCAGTCCGAAATTGCGCTCCACCGTCGAGTCGGAAAGGTCTCTCTGCATTCTGGAAATCGTCAGCTTTCCGCCGAAAAATTCGCAAAGCGAATTGGCCAGGCCCAGGTTGCCCTCGGCATTCTCGAATTTTATCGGATTGACTTTCTGGGGCATAGCCGAAGAGCCCACTTCTCCTTTTTGCGCTATCTGAACGATAATTCCCCGCGAGATATAACTCCAAATATCCCGGGAAAAATCGATCAAGACCAGATTCAGCCCGCGAATAATGTCAAAAAGTTCCCGATAAGTGTCGTGAGGTTCTATTTGAGTAGTGAACGGATTATTTATAAACTTAATACCATTTTTTTCATTTAAGCTGGAAATGAAATTATCTGAGAATTTTCGCCAAGAAATTCTTGGGTAGGCAGAGTACAAAGCGCTGTCACCTCCGGTGGCCCCGTTTAATTTCACTTTCAGTCTGAATTCATCAAGCTGTTTTAAGCCATAGCGCAACCTTTCCGCAAAAACATTCATTTCCCAACCAAAAGTAGTCGGACTGGCCGGCTGACCGTGAGTAAGAGCAAGCATGGAAGTTTTGCGGTTTGTTTTGGCTAAAATTGATATTGCTTTTTCAACTTCCTTATATTTCGCGCTCAGTATTTTTATTCCATCCCGCAACATTAAGGCATAAGATAAATTATTTATGTCTTCTGAAGTTCTTCCTAAATGCACATATTCCGGACAATCGGCAAGACTCGTATTTTTCATTTTTCCCTTCAGATAATATTCCACGTCTTTTACGTCATGATCCGTTATTTTTTCCATTTCTTTTATTTCATTAAAATCTTTCGTGGAAAATTTATCAATCAAGGAATTTAAATACAAAATTTCTTTTCTGCTAATCTTCCTGGGCATTACTCCGGCCTTGGAAAGTGCCAAAAAAAACTTAACTTCTATCGTAAAACGGTATTTCATTAACCCATATTCGCTGAAAATAAGGCTGAGGTCTTCCACATTTTCTTTATATCTGCCGTCTATGGGTGAAATGGCAAATGTTATATCGTCTTTTTTCATATGTATATTCTAATGCCAAGCGAACCCTCTGGCAACCTTGTCCGGAAACATTACCAAAGTGGCTCCTTGCTGTTTGCAAGATTCTATTACACTGGCAT
>CAYIHB010000045.1:0-3551 GCA_964363165.1 uncultured Candidatus Saccharibacteria bacterium | reverse complement strand
CGTCGTTTTGGAGAAAATTTCTTTTATGTCAACCCACTTCTTTTTGGCGACAAAGAAGATATAAACAATTTCCAATATTCCGGCAGTATTCAGTACGAGAAGCACCAAAAACCAAATTTTTTTATGACTCTTGGCAGCTATCCACAATGCGCAGCCTTTCCAAAACAAAGTCCACAACAATATGGGAATAAATACCCAACTATTCATAAAAAACGGACTTAATTGATTCACAATTGAATATTATACCAGAAATAAATTTTTTATGCTAGTATCATTCTTATGAGATTTTTAGGGATTGATTATGGGACAAAAAGAATAGGCCTTGCTACTTCGGACGAGAAGGGGATTTTGGCTTTTCCCAAGGAAATTGTGCTTAATGATTCGAACAGTTTTAAAAAGATCGGTGAAATTATAAAAGCGGAAAATATATCGGAGATTGTGGTGGGAGAATCGACAAATTTTTCCGGAAAATTGAATGTTTTGTCGGCTAGGATTCGAATTTTCGTCGGAGAACTTAAAGAAAGATTCAAACTGCCGGTTCATAAGCAAAAAGAATTTTTAACCTCGGTCGAAGCCCGCCGATATCAGAATGCCGGCGAACAGGTGGATGCCTCGGCTGCCGCTTTGATATTACAGAGATATTTGGATAAAATAAACAAATGATTTCAATTGAAGATTTTAAAAAAATCGATATTGTGGTGGGTAAAATTCTGTCGGCGGAAAAAGTTTCCGATACCGATAAATTGTTGAAGTTATCCGTTGACCTGGGGGAAGAAACGCCGCGGCAGATAGTTTCAGGTATTTCGCTTTATTTCCCGGATTGTGATGTTTTAATCGGCAAAAAATGCATGTTTGTCGCCAATCTGGAACCGCGCACAATCCGCGGGCTTGAATCAAACGGAATGCTTTTTGCCATTTCCGATGATAATGGGAATTTTTCTCTGTTGGAGCCGGATAATCGGATTCCGGTCGGTACGCGGGCAAGGTAGAGACAATAGCAGGAACACAAAGGATATTGTATAATATTGTTATGTTCGAAAATTCATATAGTAGATTTTTCCCCGTGCCGAAATTTCTGGAAATGCCTTCTTTCGGCTTGGATGTTTCGGATGAATCCGTGAAATATATAGAGTTGATTAAAACTAAAAGCGGCGTTCAGGTAAATCGCTATGGAGAAGAAAAAATTCCGGCCGGGGTTATTGAATCGGGTAAAATCAAGAATCCAAAAAAAATGGAGGAAATCCTGGTCTCTCTCAGGGAAAAAGAAGGATTAAAATCCGTCAGAGTTTCTCTGCCAGAGGAGCAGGTGTATCTTTTTAATCTTAAACTGGAAAAACTAGGTTTGGAAAATATCAGAGAGAGGATAGAACTTTCTCTTGAAGAATATATACCGATACCGGCCCAGGATGCGATATTCGATTATGAGTTATTGAGCGAAGATGAACAAAATTTAAAACTGCAAATCGCGGCCATACCGAAAAATGTGATAGAAGACTACCTTTCCGTTTTTAGAAATTCAAGGATATCCGCCAACTCTTTTGAACTTGAAGCGCAAGCTATTGCCAGAGCCGTCATCAAAAGGGGTGATTTGGAAACCTACATGATAGTGGATTTCGGCAAGAAACGCACGGGTATTTTTATCGTATCCAAAGGTATTGTGATATTCACCTCCACGCTGGATGTGGGTGGGGCCATGATTACCAATATGATTAAAAAGAATTTCAAAATAAGTTTTGAAGAGGCGGAAAAAAAGAAAATAGAATGCGGTTTGAGGCGCAATGCCACCAACACGGAAATATTTTCCGTGCTTTTGAACGGTGTCTCTATTTTACGCGATGAGATATTGAAACATTTTTTGTATTGGCATACGCACAAAGACGAAGAAGGGAAAGACAGGCCGCCGATCAAAAAAGTGATCCTTTGCGGGGGCGATTCCAATTTAACGGGACTTTCTGAATACTTTTCCGTTAGTATGAAGACAAATGTGGAAATGGCCAATGTTTGGATCAATATAACAGAAACGGAGAAATATATTCCGGAAATGGATTTTAACCTGTCCTTGGCGTTTGCAGCCGCCTTAGGGCTTGCCTTAGGAGATTTTGAACATGATTAATTTGATTCCAAACGAAGAAAAGAAAAAAATGTCCAGGGATTTTTACCTCAGACTTTTGACTTTATTTTTTACGATGTTGAGCATCTCCTTTATCGTCGCTTCTGTATTGATTTTCCCGGCTTATCTTCTTTCCTTGGTGGAAAAAAATGTCGCTGATACAAAGTTGGGATCGCAGGAAAGCCAGCCTGTTTCATTGCCCGACCAAAATACGTTGACAGTTGTAAAGGACCTGAATTATAAATTGAGTTTGATTGAAAATATTGAAAAGGATAAATCCATTTTTTCCCAAAATGTAATCAATGAAATAATATTGAAAAAAGTTTCCAATATCAAAATCACGGAAATATCCTATCAGAACGATCCACAAAAAGGTAAACAGATAAATATCAGTGGTACGGCTGGGAATCGTGAAATTTTACTTTCGTTTCGCAAGGCGCTTGAAGACAGTGTTTCTTTTTCAAAAGTCGATTTGCCAGTCTCGAATTTCATAAAAGGATCCAATATTAAATTTTATTTGAGCTTAATTCCGTCATAATATGCAATTTATTTTTCAAAAAAAATCGCTGATTCTTTCCATACTATTTTTGATATTTTCTTGTTTTATTTTTATATTTTTATACAAAAATATAAATGATAATGAAAGAACGTTGCAATTAACGCAGGAAAAGTGGCAGATGGAAGTTGCGCGCAGAGAAAATACAAAGTCTCTGATTGATTCGGTCAAGGCTGTAGAGTTCGAGAGAACCCTGCTCGAAACCCATTTTGTACAAAGTTCCAACATTGTGCCTCTTTTGGAGATGATTGAAAAAATCGCCCGGGAGGCCGGAACCAAGGCCGATGTTACTTCCGTCGACCCTGCGGAAAATAATTCTTCTCTCGAGATAAAAATGTTGGCATCGGGAAGCTTTGAAACAATTTACAAGCTGATAACGCTCTTGGAAAATTCTCCCTACAGCCTGGAATTTACTTCCGCGGACATTCAGAACATGAACGCGCAAAATGCGTCCGCCGGGAAAGTCAACAGGGTATCCCAATGGACGGCGAGCCTGAGGATAAAAGTCTTGAGTTTCGTGAATAAATAGATATGGAAATAAAATTTTTAAAAATGAAAAAGAAATTCAAGAAAGGGGGTTCCGGAATCAAGCCCGATCTCTACTGGAAATATATTCTTCTGGTGACATTGCTGCTGTTTCTTGCTTCTTGTGTTTTCGGTTTGCTTCTTTTTATGAAAATAAACAAGGGACCGGTTTTACCCAATATTGATAATAGCAGACAGGACATGGTAAAGAAAGAAAGAATCGACAAAGCACTGCAATATTTTGGAGAGCGCGAAAAAAAATCTGCCGAAATATTAAATTCTCCGTCGCCCATTATTGACCCATCGTTGTAAAAATGCTAATTTTAATGGGTATTATATGCGCGCTTAGCTCAGTTGTAG
>CAYIHB010000044.1:0-3640 GCA_964363165.1 uncultured Candidatus Saccharibacteria bacterium | reverse complement strand
AGCCACACGGCTCCATAAGGCTTAATTTATGCTATAATATAAAGGTGGAAATTGAAACTGAGACTGCAAAAGACTACTCATATAAGATAAAAACGGACGCCTTTGAGGGGCCGTTTAGTTTGTTGCTTTCTCTGATAGAAGAGAGGAAGTTTTTTATCAATGATTTATCTCTGGCTCAGGTGACGGAAGATTATTTGAATTATGTCAAAAAGCTGGGGGAACTGAATCCGCCGGAGATTGCCAGCTTCATTGTAGTAGCGGCTACGCTTATTCTGATAAAATCAAAATCGCTTTTGCCCAATCTGAATCTGACTTCCGAAGAAGAAGGTGATATACGCGATCTGGAAGAGAGACTGAAACTATACGAACTTTATGCCAAACTTGGAGTGCATGTAAAGGAAGTATTTGGAGAAAAAATAATCTTCGCTCCGCTTGAAAGAAAAAACGATTTTTTGGTATTTTTGCCGGACGATAGGATTACTAAGGAAAATATGATGACTTTCGCCCAAAACGCACTCGGTAAAGTTCCCAAGAAATCAGTCCTGCCGGAAGTGGAAGTCAAAAAAGTTGTCAGCATAGAAGAAATGATTTCCAGGCTGACCGAAAGAATCGAAAGAACTTTACAGATAAATTTCAAAGATTTTGCCGGCGACGCCAAAACCAAAGAGGAAAAGATAGTTGTAATTATCGGTTTTCTTGCTATGCTGGAACTTGTCAGGCAGGGAATACTTCATGCCGTGCAGGAAAATAGTTTTGAAGATATTGTAATTAAGAAAATTCAAACATGAACACAGAACAAAAAATAGAAGCGATACTTTTTTTCAAAGGAGAACCGATGTCCAGGAAGAAACTTTCCGAATTTTTGAAAGTGGGGCAAACGGAAATAAATGAAGCTCTGCAAAAATTGAAAGAAAGTTTAAAAGAGAGGGGAGTCGTGTTGCAGGAAAAGGAAAACGACATTACCCTCGGCACGGCGCCAGAACTCTCGGACCTGATTGAAAAATTACAGAAAGAGGAATTGAACAAAGAACTTTCCAAAGCCAGCCTAGAAACGCTCTCCATAATTCTTTACAAGAACGGAGTCAGCCGTTCTCTAATTAATTATATCCGCGGAGTAAATTCCAGCTTTACCTTGCGGGCGCTTTCCGTCAGGGGATTGATAGAGAAAAACATAGACCCCCAAGATAACAGGCGCTATATTTACAGGCCTACTTTTGAACTACTTTCCTTTATGGGTGTGAAATCCGTGCGAGAATTGCCGGATTACGAATTGGTAAATAATTCTATCGAATCTACCGCGCAAAATTTGGCAGACCTGTCTGCGCAGGCAGGAGAATTGGAAAAAAATGGAACCGACATCCGAGAATCATAATTTATTGGTTTTTATTCTGATTATTTTTGCCTTGGAGGCAATTTTATTTTCTATTGGAAACGACAAACTGAATTTCGCGTTTATAACCGGAGAAAGTAAATTGGTAAAGATACAAAACATATTTGCAGATATTCCCGTTGAAGCGAAGGCTTTTTCCATTTATGACCAGACTCTTGACAGAAAAATTTATGGAAAAAATGACGGAACAGAAATGCCTATCGCTTCACTGGCAAAAATCATGACTGTTATTACCGCCTTGAATGGCCGCCAGCAGGACGAAGTTGCGTCAATTTCTTTAGAGGCGATCGGACAAGAGACCGATTACGGACTTTTAACCGGCGAGAAATTTAAAATCAAGGATTTGGCCAAATTTACTCTGGTGGGTTCCGCCAATGACGGCGCCTATGCCCTAGCGGAAAACACGGAAAACTTCCTGCAAAAAATAAATGACAAAGCGCGCAAAATAGGAATGGAAAATACTTTGTTTTTCAATTCCACCGGCTTGGACGTGGATGATAAATTTGCCGGAGCTTACGCTTCGGCGCAGGACGTGAATGCCATGAACGTTTACGCCTTAAGAAAATATCCCGATGTTTTTTCCGCAACCGTGATGCCGGAGATGAAAATAGAATCTGAGTCCGGCTTCAGCCACAGCGTAAAAAATACCAATGCCATATTGGATAAAATTCCTAATCTTCTATTTTCCAAAACAGGTCTTACTCCGTTGGCCGGGGGGAATTTGGCCGTAATATACAGGAATAAATACGGACACGAGATAGCCATTACCATTTTGGGTTCAACTTCGGAGGGCAGATTTTCCGATATGGAAAAAATCATAGATACGTTGTATAATTCGGATTATGGAAGCCCAAACTAAAGTACATTCGACAAGCTCAGTATCTACGACTTGCCAGAATTGCAAGAAAGATTTCACTATAGAGCCGGAAGATTTTAATTTTTACGAAAAAATAAAAGTTCCTCCGCCGACTTTTTGCCCGGAGTGCCGTTTTCAACGCAGATTGATGTTCCGGAATGAGCGCTCTCTTTATAGAATAAAATGTGATCTGTGTAAAAAAAGTATTCTCTCAACGTTTTCTAAAGATAGTTCCCGGACGATATACTGTCAATCTTGTTGGTGGTCAGATAAATGGAACCCGTTGAATTACGGGCTTGAATACAATTCAAAAAAGCCCTTTTTTGAGCAATTAGACTACCTCTTGCATAAAATTCCCCTTGTTGCTTTAGGGAATAATTATCCTACCCTCGTTAACAGTGAATATGTAAATGAAACCGGTTACGCCAAAAATTGCTACCTTATTTTTGATGCGGATTATTGCGAAAATGTTCTATATTCCTCAAGATTGTCATTAATAAAAGATTCTATGGATGTTCTAAACTGCAGAGAGTCGGAACTATGTTATGAAAGCGTAAATTGCCGCAAATCATCGAGAATTTTCTTTTCTGAAGACATAAGCGATTGCGTTAATGTTTTCTTTTCAAAGAATCTTGCCGGCTGTATGGATTGTTTTGGTTGCGTAAATCTGCGGAATAAAAATTGCCACATTTGGAATAAGCCATATTCAAGAGAGAAATATAACAAAAAGCTAGAAATACTGAAACAAGAAATATTGACGCGGGAGGGTATCGAAAGACTCCGCGCCAAAACCCTAGGGGTTTGGTGTTCGGTACCGCATAAATTTATGCACGGTTTTCAAAATGTAAATGTATCTGGAGATTATATCTACGAATCGAGAAATACTAAAAATTCATTCCAGGTTCGTGGTACGGAGGATTCCAAATTTTGTCAGCTTATCAAGGATGGAGGTGTAAAAAATGCTTATGATTACACAATCTGGGGTAATAATGCGGAGTTAGTTTATGAATGTATGAATGTCGGAATGGGTATTCATAACACAAGATTTTGCTATGTGTGTGCGCTTGGCAATACGCTAGACGTTGAATATTGCGTATGGTGCCTCGATGTGATGAACACTTTTGGCTGCTCGGGGGTACGTAATAAAAAGTATTGTATTTTAAACAGACAATATAAAGAGGAAAAATTTTATTCTTTACGTTTACAAATAATCAAGGATATGGAAAAAAATCCCTATGTTGATAAAAGAGGACGGGTACACGGATATGGAGAATTTTTCCCGTATGATTTGTCCCCATACAGGTATAATGAAACAGATGCACAAGTATATTTTCCGATCAGTAAAGAAGATGCGATTAGTGCTGGATGGAAATGGCGCAACCAGACCTTGCCGG
>CAYIHB010000043.1:0-3768 GCA_964363165.1 uncultured Candidatus Saccharibacteria bacterium | reverse complement strand
CGCCCTGATGGGCATAGGGCTGGCTTCGGGCGAAGGACGCGCCGCCAAAGCCGCTCTTCAGGCTATCAACTCTCCGCTTCTGGAAGTCTCAATCAACGGCGCCAAAGGAGTACTCTTTGCGATATCGGGTGGAGATGACATAACCATCCACGAAATACAGGATGCGGCCAAGATCATTACCGAGTCCATAGACAAGGACGCGAAAGTGATCTTTGGGACAATCAAGGACGAGAAACTGAAAAAAGGTGAGTTGAAGGTTACGGTTATAGCTTGTAGTTTTGCCAGCGACGCCCCGCGCAAAAATCTGTTTAGCGGAGCAAATGTTTTGAACCAAATATTATTAAAAGAAGAAAATGCGGATAAGGCGATAAAGGAAATACACAACACCATACAGAGTTCGAACAAAAGCAACAGCGATTTCCTGAAAAAGCCCGAAAAAAAAGCGGAGGAAGTGATTATAGAAGACGATACCGAAGATTGGAGCGCTATTCCGGCATTTTTGAGAAGAAAAAAGAATTAGGACTGGACAGCTGTGTTATAATATCCGGATGACTTACGATTTGATAATTATCGGAGGCGGACCGGCCGGTGCCGCGGCCGCGGTCTACGCTTCCCGTAAAAGATTAAAAACCCTTTTTATAACAAAAGAATGGGGCGGGCAATCCGCCGTTTCAGAACGGATTTTCAACTGGATTGGCACTCTTTCCGTTTCCGGAGCGGAACTTGCCGATAACTTCAGAAGGCACGTCCTGGCAAGCGCTGGAAACAGTTTGGAAGTGAAAGAAGGAAATGTTGTTGATTCTATTTCCAAACAGGATGATTTATTCAAAGTAAAAACCGACAGTAAGGGAGAGTTTTTGACTAAGACTATTTTAATAGCTACCGGCAGCGGACGCAGGAAACTGGAAGCGAAAAACGCGGACAGGCTGGAACACAAGGGACTCACCTATTGCGCTTCCTGCGACGGTCCCCTCTTTGCGGACATGGATGTGGCCGTTGTCGGCGGAGGTAATGCCGCTTTTGAAACCGCCGCCCAGCTTTTAGCCTATTGCAAATCAGTAACGCTTTTGCATCGAAGCGAAATCTTCCGCGCCGATGAAATTATGGTTGAAAAAGTTTTGAAAAATCCGAAGATGAAAGCCGTAAAAAATGCCGAGATTTTGGAGATAAAAGGCGAAAAATTCGTGGAGGGAATAATTTATAAGGATAAAATCACCGGAAAAGAAACAGAATTAAAAGTCTCGGGTATTTTTGCCGAGATCGGACAGATTCCGAATACCGGTTTCGTCAAAGAGCTTATTCCACTGGACAAAATAGGACGCATCAAAATAAATCCGCTGAACCAAAAAACGGAAATCCCGGGCATCTGGGCCGCCGGAGATTGCACCGATGTTTTGTATCACCAAAACAACATCGCCGCCGGCGATGCCGTCCGCGCGCTGGAAGATATTTATCTGGCTATCCATACCAAGTGATATTTTTAGGTTTTGACAAAATACAATTTAAAATGCTATAATTATTTTAGAAAAAATAATTCTTTTCAATTTAGGAGGAAATATGAAAAAGCATATAACTCTTCTGTTTTTCGTCCCGGCGCTGGGATTTTTAGTCTACGGCTTGTTTTCAGAAGAGGTTATTGAGGACGCAAAACCTTTTCTGGCAATAGCCATAGTATGTTCAATACTGCTGTATCTTTTTCTGAATACCAATCTGTTTAACCGAAGGAGGGTTCGTTGAAAAAACTTATTAGATTTGCAGTAGGCGGTCTTCCGGGAGCCCTAATGGGATATTTAATTCTGTTCTTTTGTGAAAAAATGGGGTCTGAAATACTGTTTCTTGTTTTTATTTCTGCCCTGACTTTTTTTGCAAAAGAAAGCATGAATTTTTTTATCCATAAATTATGGACTTTTCAGAAGCTAGGAAACGGAGAAATACGAGAAGAAATTTCTTCGTATTTTCGTGAGATGTTATTCAGCACCACTATCAGTACCTTTTTGTTCTATGTATTGATTGAATTCTCTAGCCTGCATAGTGTGTTATCGCAGGTTATAGTTAATTCAATCTTTATGTTCGTAAATTATTTACGAACAGAAAAAATTTTCAAGTATCAAGAAAAACTCGGTGAGACATGAGAATGTGTTGCCGAGTTTTTTTTATTTTAAAGACTTATTTTCTCAAAAACTTATCCAGATTTTTTATTGAAAGCATATTTCCGAGATACCCCGCGAACTGCTTTCGACTTTTGTTCCCCGGTTTGAAAGAAAGCGAATTAATATGTTTCATTAATTTTTTATCATCAAGTCTATCAGACAGAAATTCCTCGTAAAGATTTTTATCTTCTTCCACCAATTCATAAGGGTCAATACCGGAAAAATGCACCGTCTTTCCATTTTCTTCTTCCTGTCTCTTTAATTCAGCTATTTGAACTTGAAAGGATTTTAGACTTTCTTGTTTGCCCATGGGATATTTTTCCATATTTATATTATAGCATATAAATAAATATCTTGCGGAGACGGTGAGATTTGAACTCACGATTGGGTTTCCCCAATGCCGGTTTTCGAAACCGGTGCCTTCAACCGCTCAGCCACGTCTCCGTATAATAAATCTAACACTTTTTGCGATTTTTTCAAAAATAATATAGTATAAACAGGTTGGCCCTATCGTCTAACGGTTAGGACATCGGCTTTTCAAGCCGGTAATTCGGGTTCGATTCCCGGTAGGGTCACAAATTGAAACTTCCTCGGGGGTGAGCGAAAAAATGGGCGACGCCTTCGGCGTAATGTAGGGCGAAATCTGAAATTCTGCCTTACGGGCTCGGGCGAAATCCGTGGGCGGGCAGAAAAACAGAAATGAGATATTAATAGTTTTATGATAAAATCAATACAATATGAAAAAGAAGAAAAAAAGTAAAAATCAACCAACAATAAAACATTTACATATAGTTTGCCGTCATGTCGGCGAAATGGAAAAGGCAGGTATAACTGAGAATCATGCAATTCGTATTCTTGAATTACTTACTGACATCTATGCAAAACTATATATGGGAGGAAGCGCAACTCCACATCACATATCTCAAGTCAAACTTTGGTCAATAAAGGCAAAAAAATTACAAAAACGTTATCCAAAAGTAAAACTTCGAGTAGAACACGGCACACCACGTCGCGGGTTTGCCCGAAAAGTTCTGAATTTCTATCGAAGAAAAAAACTCACTAAAAAGACAATGAATATGCTTGTGAAAAAATATTGGAAACTTGCCGTGATTACTATTGATGAAGATTACAGGCTTAACAAGATTGCTCGTTCTTCCATATTTAAAACACCTGAGGCAAGGTGGCAAGCGGCAGGAATCCGTTTCCCAAAAATTAAATAATCAAATAAATTAATAATGGAAAAAATCACAAAATATGGTTAGTGGGTATTAATTATAGCTACTTTGGTGTTTGCTTTTGTGACATATGTGAATAATGGATACAAAATAAGTAAACCAGTTTGCCCTGATGATTTTAAAGATCCAAAACAAGAAATCGCTTCATTTACTGAATGGGTAGAAGAATTTGCAAAAAAATATCCAAATGCAACCAATTCAGATTTGTCAAAAGCGAGAAAAAACTTTTATAAAGAGAATAATTGCGCAGAAGCTCTTCAGCGAGTAGAAGATTTTGAATCTGGGAATATAGACGAAGAAACAAAACAATTAACTTTTTCTGAAAAACATTTTTACCTTCATTAAATTTTCTTGGGTGATAATGAATAGGAACTTCTTTAATT
>CAYIHB010000042.1:0-3792 GCA_964363165.1 uncultured Candidatus Saccharibacteria bacterium | reverse complement strand
ACCAGACTCGCGGATGGTTTTACACGCTTCACGCCATAGGGATATTAATGGGACGAGACAAGGCATATAAAAATGTTATTTGTTTGGGGCATTTACTGGATGCAGAGGGAAAGAAAATGTCCAAATCTCTCGGGAATATCGCGGATCCTTGGGACATGATGGAAAAGTACGGGGCGGATACTCTTCGTTTCTGGATGTATTCGGTCAATCAAGCCGGAGAATCAAAGAATTTCGACCAGAAAACAGTGCTGGAACTTCACCGACAAGTTTTTGGTTTGCTTTATAATGTCTTGGCGTTTTATGAACTGTATCGCGATAAAAATTTGGAAAAAAATGATAAATCAAAATCAAAAAATGTCCTGGATAGGTGGATTTTGGCAAGATTAGATGAAGTAATTGATGAATGTACTCAAAAGTTAGACAATTACAGATTGTTAGAACCGACGAGGGCAATTCGCGATTTTATCGGCGATCTTTCCACTTGGTATTTGCGCCGTTCACGAGACAGAATAAAAGGCGGCGACAAGAGAGCCAAGCAAACTCTATGTTTTGTTCTTAAAACTCTTGCCAAATTAATGGCCCCCTTCGCGCCCTTTACCGCCGAAGATGTTTGGCTTAAATTAAAAAATGAAAATGAAGAAGAAAGCGTGCATCTTTCAAAATGGCCTAATTCTGAAAGATTCAAATTTGGTAATTCTAAAGTCCGCAATAACATGAGATTAGTACGCGAGATTGTTACTCTTGGTTTGGAAGCCCGACAAAAAGCCGGAATAAAAGTCCGCCAACCGCTTTCAAGAATAGAAGTAAAGAATTATGGTTTGAGTGAAAAATATTCGGAACTAATAAAAGACGAATTGAATGTGAAAGAAATAATAGAAAATAAAAATCTGGAGAATGAGGTTTTATTACATACGGAAATAACTTCAGACTTGAAACAGGAAGGAAATTACCGAGAATTTGTCCGGGCAGCGCAAGATATACGCAAAAAAATCGGGCTTACGCCAAGCGATCTAATTTCTTTGGTTATTGAAACGAATAAAGAAGGCCAAAAACTGATACAAAAATTTGAAAAAGAACTTTTAAAAACAATTCTTGCGGCAAAAATAGAATTCAGAGAAAATGAAGGAGAAGAAATAAAAATCGACGATTTAGTTTTCAAAATCAAAATAGAAAAATAAATGCATCATATTTACCACACGGAAGGAATAATACTGGACAGCGTAAATTTCGGGGAAACCGGTAAATATTATTCCGTTTTTACCCGCGATTTTGGAATGATTTATGCTTCCGCCCGGGGAGTCAGGAAGATGTCTTCGAAACTGCGTTTTGTTCTGCAGGATTTTGCCTATTTAAAAATAGATTTGGTAAAAGGAAGGGATTTTTGGCGAATAACCAACGCTTCCAAAACAAATAGGCTTGAAAGACTTTTTAAGCCGGAGGTTTTTCCGGTTTTCGTGAATATTTCCAAATTACTGAAACGCTTGCTGGCCGGAGAAGATTCGAATAGGAATTTATTTGTCGATTTGCTGAACGGTTTGTCTATTCTTGAAAAATCAAAAACAAAAGATGAGTTGCGCAATATTGAAGTCGTTATAGTTTTACGTGTCCTCAACAATCTGGGGTACATAGGAGGCAATGAAATATTGAAAGATTTTATTAAATCGCCGTTTGAGAAAGATTTAATATTCAGGGTTTCAAAAAATAGGTCAAAAATATTATATCAAATCAATAAGGCGCTTAAAGAGACACACTTGTAAAATGTGATACAATTAAAAGATGCCGCCTTACGACAAGAATAAACTGAATAAAATAGAAGAGTTGAAAAGCAAACTCTTTAATAAAGATTATCAAACAAGAATTGAACATCGCGATACTTTCCCTCATTTCCAAAAAAGGGAGGTAATGGATTCCTGGGTGAAAAAGGAAGACACTCAATCCAGTTTCAGGGAGAAATTTTTCATGAAGACGTCCTTGTTTAAAAAATTTTTCATATTTTCGATAGTATTTTTCATTTTAGCGCTTGGTTATGCTTCTTATATGTTTTTTGCCAAGGGCAATACCGTTTCCATCGACAATATCGATATTTCCGTGCAGAGCAATGCTTTTACCGCCGGCGGAGAAGAATATCCCCTCTTGCTTGAAATAGCAAATAAAAACAATTCCCCTCTCCTGCTTGTTGATCTGGTAATCGAATATCCGAAAAGTACTCAGACTAATTTGTCACAAGACAATGAACGCCTTCGGGTGTCATTGGGAACAATTCCCGCTGGGGGAATAAAAAATGAGAATGAAAAAATAGTGCTTTTCGGGGAGCAGGGAAGCACACGCCAGATAAAAATTTCTCTCGAATACAGAGTGGAAGGTTCAAATGCGATTTTTGTTAAAGAAAAACTTTACGAAGTCTCTATAAGTTCCACTCCGATAAATCTCTCGGTCGAATCTCCGATTGAGACGACCCCCAACCAAGATTTCAGTCTTGACGTGAAAGCCGCATTGAATGCCACCAAACCAGTTTCAAACATACTCCTGAAAGTCGATTACCCGATTGGTTTTCAGTTTGCCAGCGCTAAACCCGCGCCGTCTTTGGGCAACAATATTTGGGATCTCGGAGATCTCGCTCCCGGTGCGGAACGCAATATTTCCATACTTGGGAAAATGGTGGACGTTTTTGACGGAGAAGAAAAAATATTCCGTGTCTGGAGCGGGTCCCAGTCCGCTACGGACAAATCCTCGATCGATGTCGTTTTCAATTCTTTTGAACAGCATGTCATGATAAAAAAATCTTCCATTGCGACGAGGCTTCTTTTAAACGGTTCGTACAGCAGGGAGTATGCCGTGGATTCCAAAACTCAAATCGAGGGACAGATACAATGGACGAATAATTTGGAGACAAAGGTAGACAATTTGGAAATTCGGGCAAAAATTTCCGGCAATGCGGTTAACCGTAAAACCATAGCCGCCAACCAGGGTTTCTATGACTCATCACGAGACATGATAATCTGGGATAAAAATTCTCAGAGTAAGTTTGCGGAAGTGAACCCAGGCGATTCCGGAACAGTATCTTTTTCTTTCTCTCCACTCTCGCTATTTTCCGCCGCCGGAGATATTATGTCCTCTCCCACGATTAATGTGGATATTTTTATCGCAGGCCAACAAACACAAAGTGGCGGTGTTGTTTCGGAGTTGAACAGCACGGAATCGAAAATTATAAGAATTACATCCGATGTCGGACTTTCAGCCAAAGCGCTTTATTATTCTGGGGCTTTCACAAATAATGGGCCAATACCTCCGAGAGCGGAACAGAAAACAACTTATACCGTCGTCTGGTCTCTTTCAAATACCGCAAATAATATTTCAAAAGCAAAAGTGCGTTCTACTCTCCCGCAGTGGGTGCAATTTGTTGGTCCTTTTTCTCCTCCGACGGAAGATCTGACTTATGATTCTTCCACAAAAGAAATAGTTTGGAACGTGGGTACGATTCCCCGCGGCACCGGAATTACTGATGCGGGCAGGAGCATTTCTTTTATGATAGAGTTTACTCCTTCACTTTCCCAGATTGATACAACGCCCACCATTATAAATAATACAACTTTGACCGGCCATGACGATTTTGCTAATGTGGATGTGATAGTGAATAAAGCCTCGCTTGATACTAGGCTTTTGAATGATCCCAATCTTCCAGCCAACGGAGGCAGAGTAACTCAATAAATCAAAAAAGTAAAAATATGAAAAAAGAAGAAGAGCAAAAAGAAAATAAGGAAATGGAGAAAATAGTTTCACTTTGCAAAAGGC
>CAYIHB010000041.1:0-3890 GCA_964363165.1 uncultured Candidatus Saccharibacteria bacterium | reverse complement strand
GTGGAAAAAATATCCGAAATAATCAACGAATGTAAAAATATAAATATTCCCGTTCTTCCTCCGAATATCAACGAGAGTTATGGAGGCTTTACCGTAATCAGAGACCAGAAAAAAAATACCAGTGAAAAAATAAGATTCGGACTTTATACCATTAAGAATCTGGGCACCGATATCGCCGATGCCATAATAGCCGAGAGAAAGCTGAACGGCAAATTCAAATCTCTTACCGATTTTTTGGACAGAATCAAGCACAAAAACTTAAATAAAAAATCAATGGAAGCTTTGATCAAATCGGGCAGCATGGACGAGTGGGGCGATCGTGGAGTTTTTCTTTTCAATCTCGAAAATATGCTTTTATATAATAAGGAATTCAATAAAAACGAAAACCAAACCTCCCTCTTTGGCGGATTGGCGCAATCCGATGCCTCGATTTTCAAGTTAAAGGACGCTCCTCCGGCCACTCAGGCGGAAAAATTGCTTTGGGAAAAAGAATTGTTGGGACTTTACATTTCCGGACATCCTCTCGACCGCCTGCGCGACAAGCTGGAAAATCGGGATATGAATATCAAAAAAATAAAAGAAAAAATGGGCAATGGAATGAAGGTGACTGTTGCCGGAATAATTGAAACAGCCAGGGTTATCATTACCAAGGGAGGAAACGACCGCATGGCCTTCTTAAAAATTTCGGATTTGACCGGTTCGATAGAAGCTGTCGTTTTCCCGAACATATTCAGGGAATCCGCCGAGATGCTTGTTCCGGAAAAATGCATCGCTCTTTCCGGCAAAGTTTCCCTGCGCAACGGCGAAAAGAGCATCATCATTGAAGCAGTAAAAGAGATATGAGACAGAAAATCAGTTGTACAAACTCATTGCTTTTTCTTTGCCTTCGGTAAAAATTACTTCCAGCGCTTCCGCCACTTTTTTGGAAAGTTTTTTGAGCTCTTCCATTTCGCTTTTCTTATATTCGCCGAGCAGGAAATTGAGCACCGCTTTCTCCCCTTTTGGTTTTTTTATTTTCCCCGACGGCGTAGCAGGCGAAGTGCCGATCCTGATACGCAAGAATTCTTTGGATTTTAAAGCCTTGATAATGGAACCCAAACCATTGTGCCCACCTGAAGACCGATTGAAAGAAATTTTCATTTTTCCTATAGGCAAATCGATATCGTCATAAATCACCACCAGGTCTTTCAAATCTTTCTTTGATTTTATCAAGGGTGCAACCACTTTGCCCGAATTGTTCATAAACTTGTCCGGCAACACGAATTTTATCTTATCTTTGGGATTCAGTTTTTTTTGAACCATCCCAACCATAATATAACCGGTATTATGCCTGGTGCTTCCGTATTCTTTCCCCGGATTTCCCAAACCTACGACTAATTTCATATACTTCAATAATATCATCTAACTTTATATTTTCTGTTTCATGTTTATTAAGAAACAAAAATATACATTGTGTCAAGATTTTTTTATGTTAAAATACGAGAATGGAAGAGAAAAAACCAGAGCCTGCTTCGCCAGTTCAAGCCGGGGAAAAATTCAACAAGCAGTCGTTCTGGGAGCTGGCGCGCTTTGCTTTGGTAGCGGTGGCTATAGTTATTCCTGTACGCCTATTTATTGCCCAGCCCTTCGTGGTTTCGGGTTCTTCCATGATTCCCACGTTTGAGAACGGGCAATATTTGATAGTGGATGAAATATCTTACAGATTAAATAATCCGCAAAGAGATGATGTTGTGGTTTTCAAGTATCCGAACGACCCGAAAAAATTTTTCATTAAAAGAATAATCGGACTTCCCAACGAAACAGTAGATATAAAAGGCAGCACGGTTACTATAACTAACAAAGGGTATCCGAACGGGCTTACTCTCGACCAATCTTACGTAAAAAATACTTCAAACAACAGCACACATTTTGAATTAAAAGACGGCGAATATTTTGTAATGGGTGACAACAGATCCGCCAGTTCCGATTCAAGATATTGGGGCGCGGTTCCCAGAAAACTTCTGATAGGAAAAGTATTCCTGCGCTTGCTGCCAATAAATGAAATAGGCATTTTGCCGGGCGATTATAAACAGGCCGAGTAAAAATACGAACATGAAAAAAACAAAACAACGTGTGGTATCGAAAAGTTCCAAAATCAAAAATCTGTCGTCCCCGAAAGGAATGAGAGATATTATAAACGAAGAATACTACGGCTTCCAGGGATTTTTTGAAAAAGCTCAAGAGGTAGCCGTTTATTACGGTTTCAAACCGATTGAAACTCCAATGTTGGAGCACGCGGAAGTTTTCACTTCAACCATTGGCGCAGGCACGGATATCGTGGATAAGGAAATGTATTCCCTGAAAACCAAAGGCGGAGACCACTTGGCTTTAAGGCCGGAACATACGGCTCCCTTGATGCGATCCTACATAGAACAAGGGATGCAAAATATGCCCCAGCCGGTAATGTTTTATCAATATGGCCCGGTCTTTCGGCATGACAACCCCCAAAAAGGACGCTACAGGCAATTTTGGCAATTTGATTTGGATTCTTTAGGAAGCGAAAAAAGCATAGTTGACGCGCTGGTCATCAAGGCCGGTCTGAGTATTTTGGAAGAAGCGGGAGCCCAAAATCTTTCCGTTGAAATTAATTCTATCGGCGATAAAGAGTGCCGGCACACATATGTAAAAGAACTTGCCAGTTATTACCGAAAGCACATTAATAATCTGGCTCATATCGACCGCGAACGCCTAAAAACGAACCCGCTCCGCGTTTTGGATTCCAAAGAAGAAAAAACGAAAGAAGTGAACGAGGGCGCTCCGGATGCGGTCAGTTTCCTCTGCGCCCCCTGCAAAAAACATTTCAAGGAAGTATTGGAATACCTGGAAGAAATGGGAATAGGATATAACATAAATAAAAACTTGGTGCGGGGACTTTCTTACTATACCCGTACTGTTTTTGAGATATATGCCGAAAATGAAGAAGAGGGCGGATTGCCAGTGCAAATAGCCGGGGGCGGGCGATACGATTATTTGGCGCGTCAGCTTGGCAGTAAGAAAGACGTGCCGGCGGTGGGTTTTTCAATCGGAGTCGACAGGATTATTTCGGCTCCCTGGTACAAAAAACTTTCTCCGCGCATAATGAAAAAGCCCAAAATATATTTCATTCAGCTCGGTTCCGAGGCAAAACTGAAAAGTTTGAATATAATAGAAATATTGCGCAAGGCGCACATTCCTATCGCTCAATCGCTTTCAAAAGACAGTTTGGGTTCTCAGTTGGCGGTTGCTGAAAAATTGGATGTTCCTTATGCACTTATTTTCGGAGTAAAAGAAGCCATCGAGGATTCGGTAATCGTCCGTGATATGTCCAACAGATCCCAGGAAACCGTAAAATTGGGCAAACTTTTGGACCATCTGAAGGAAATTAAATAAGAAATGATAAAGATAGTCCAAAAAAATGATAAGGTCCTGCGCCAGAGCACAAAAGAGATACCCGTGCACGAGATTACCACTCCAAAAATAAAAAAAATACTGAAAGAAATGTCCAGCGCCTTGAGAAGCCAAAGCGATGGGGTGGCTATCGCGGCGCCGCAAATAGGATACAAGCTATCCGTTTTTATCGTGTCCGGGAAAATTTTCCACAAAGACTTTGTCAGAGGTGAAAGAGAATTGGAAAAAATACCTAGAAAAGAGATACCGAGGGGTCTGATTTTTATCAATCCGAAAATTTCCAAATTGTCCCGCGAAAAAGAATGGATGTCGGAAGGTTGTCTTTCGGTCAGGTGGCTGTACGGCAAGACCCATAGATCAAAAAAGGCCATGATTACGGCCTATAATGAAAATGGTAAGAAATTTCAAAGAGGCGCCTCCGGTCTTTTGGCGCAAATTTTTCAGCATGAAACGGAACATTTAAG
>CAYIHB010000040.1:0-4444 GCA_964363165.1 uncultured Candidatus Saccharibacteria bacterium | reverse complement strand
TTCGGAATGAGAAAGACCAGGCACACCAGGTTATCAGAAAAATGAAAGGAGAACTTCAAGTTTTGTTGAATTTTTTCCACGGCGCCCTGCTAACGAACGAATTTGCGACAAAACTGAAGAATACCACCGGTTTCCACGGAGAGGAAGGATTTGAGGCTTTCTGTCAAATGTGCCAGCTGAACCTGAACATGAAGATAATGTTTTCCCGTAAACAAGACGGGAAAGGCAGTTCTTGCGAAAAGGAATGGTTTGAGCTTAACGAGAGGGGCCAGAGACATTTCGCCGATCCCACATACAGACTTCACGTCTATTTTATCGTTTTGGGCCTAGTGTTGAGTGTGGGTGGCAATACCAGCGAGCTGGCCTAGGCTTTGATGGTAGCGGAGTAGCAAATCCGCGTGTGGCTAGCAACCCACGCGGATTTTTTCGTTTTTATGGTGGACTTTTTCGCAAAAAAAAGTTAATATTTTATTATGAAACAAGCGGGTAATTACATAACTGAAGAAAAAAGAAAAACCCTGGAAGCCGAACTGAAAGAACTGAAAGGTCCCAAAAGAAAAGAAATTCTGGAAAGTCTGGCCTACGCGAAATCGTTGGGAGATTTATCCGAGAATGCGGAATATCATCAAACCCGCGAAGATCAGGGCAAACTCGAAGAGCGTATCCATAAAATAGAACAAATTTTACAATCTTCGGAAGTCGTAAAGGGCGGCGGAGGCGAGGAAATTGAAATCGGTTCAAAAGTTGTAGTTTTAAAAGACGGGGAGAAAAAAGAAAAAACTTATCAGATTGTGGGTTCCGAAGAAGCTGACATGGCATTGGGCAAGATTTCCAACCAATCTCCGTTCGGCGAAGCCCTTTTTGGCAGAAAAAAGGGAGATAACGTCTCGTTTAAAACTCCCAATGGAGAAGTTAATTATAAAATCATAAATGTTTCTTAAAACAAAATGTCTTCAATTGACGAAATTAGGGACGCAAAAATAAGAAAACTCAAACTCTTGCGCGACAGGGGAATGAACCCCTATCCGGCCGAATCAAAGAGAGAACTTTCCTTAAAAGAAGCGACCGATTCTTTTGGTACTTTGGAAAAGCCTGTCCGCCGTGGCGGGAAAAAAGAAATAAAATGGATTTCCGGCAGGATAATGTCCTTGCGCGGACAGGGCGCCATTGTTTTTGTGACCTTAAATGACGGCACGGGACATTTTCAGGGTTTGCTCAAGAAAGATATTCTCGGAGACAAGAAATTCGATTTTTTCAACGAAGTGGTTGACGTCGGGGACTTTATAGAAATTTCCGGAAGTTTTTTCACTACCAAAAGGGGAGAGAAAACCGTGGAAGTCAAAGACTGGTCTATGCTTTCCAAGAGTTTGCTTCCGTTGCCGGAAAAATGGCACGGTTTGCAGGATATCGAAGAAAGATTCCGAAAAAGATATTTGGACATTTTGATGGATCCGGAAATAAAGGAACTTCTGGAAAAGAAAACGGAGTTTTGGGACACCGTGCGCGCATTTATGAAGGAGCACGGATTTTTGGAAGTTGAAACTCCGACGCTGGAAGTCACCACCGGCGGCGCCGAGGCGACTCCGTTCAAAACATATAACGAAGATTTTAAATTGCCCCTGTATTTGCGGATTTCGGTCGGTGAACTCTGGCAGAAGCGTTTGATGACGGCCGGATTCCCAAAAACTTTCGAGATCGGCAGAGCCTACAGGAATGAAGGTTCCGACGCGAACCATTTGCAGGAGTTTACCAATATGGAGTTTTATTGGGCTTACGCCAATTACCAGGACGGAATGAAACTGGTGGAAGAACTTTACAAAAAAATAGCCGTGGACGTTTTCGGAAAAACGAAATTCGAAACACGCGGACACAAATTCGATTTGGCAGGCAAATGGGGACATGTTGATTATCGGGAAGTTATAAAAAAAGAAACAGGCATAGACGTGCTTCAGACCGATTTCAAAGAAGTAAAAAACAAACTGGAAAAATTAAAAATTGTTTATAACGGAAACACTCTGGAACGGCTGATAGACAGTCTCTGGAAACACTGTAGGAAGCAAATTTCCGGACCGGTGTTTTTGACCGGACATCCGAAACTTGTTTCTCCGCTTTCAAAATCGATGCCGGATAATCCGGAGTTGACAGAACGATTTCAAGTGATTATCGCCGGTACTGAAATAGGAAACGGATATTCGGAGCTGAATGATCCGCTGGACCAGGCCGAAAGATTTGAAGCGCAACAAAAATTATTGGAAAGGGGAGACAAGGAAGCAATGATGCCGGACAAGGAATTCGTGGAAATGCTCGAGTACGGGATGCCGCCCACCTGCGGTTTCGGTTTTGGAGAATTGCTTTTTGCTTTCTTGGCGGATAAACCTCTCCGCGAAACCCAGTTTTTCCCGCTAATGCGGCCCAAAAATTTGGAATAAAAAACGCCCTTCTCCTATACGAGGGGACAAAGGCGTCGAATTGATCTTGCAGAGAGAAAACCTAGTTTGGTTTTCGTTTCAAAGGAAAATAAGAACGAATATCGTGTACCAATATCGGATTGGATTTCTTGCACGAAGTTATTCTCACCTATTCTCTCCACCTAGTCTAACCCCAGTGTTGAGTGGACACTGAAGAGCTAGAACAAGTTTTTAAGAACAATTCGCTCAATACTATAATACCGTTTCCAAAAAATGTCAATTATTTAACCATCTGAGTTATCAACACATGACCCCGCATAACATAATTACCTCATTGACAATTAATGCCAGATAAGTAATATGAAAGACACACGGAATATGTCTATTGACATGTGAATGTGTGATATAATAAATATATGAAAAACTTTTTAGATAGGGTAGTCGGAAATAAAACCATTCCTAAAGTCGATTGTACTGCTGTGAATGTAGTATATAAATCTAAGAATGGATTATATAGAGGTTTTGTACAACCATACGATATAACGTATGAGGACAATACACATGAAAAAGTTCTGTCTGTCTTAAAAGATATGACTGTACAGTATGAAGAGGGATTGAAAAGATATAACAATCCTTCACATTTATCTTGCGTACCTTTAACAGATGAAGAAGATAGGGAAAAATGGAATGAGGTTTCTCCTAGTTTAATGCAACAACTTATAACGAAACATTTTAAAGTAGCAACTCCTGACTATTATGCAGAGGCTAGACTATGCGCTTAAAACTTATATAAAGGCAGTAGAAATTCTAGCAAAAACTAAAGGTTTCAGAGAAATTAGAGTCTATAATAGCGACGGAAGCGCAGTGCATTTTGACGCGTTTGTAGGTACTGATACGGTACCTCACAGTATGTGGCAAGTTCATGCCTTACATGACAAAAAAAGAACTATCTATTCAAAAGAAGATTATAAAAAAGTAGCTAAACACTTAAATTGTACGATGGAAGAATTTTTAGAAGTTTTAAAACAATGCTAAATATGACTACGCCACGACTTCATAAATAGTCTTTAACAGATATAATAAACTACCGACTAAAGAAGCAAACCTCTCTTTGTCACTGTGCCGGTTATCATAATATTAAAAAATAAAAACGCCTTGGATATCTTCCCGTACTGGGCCAAGGCGTCTGTTGCTTCTTCCGCGTAAACCAAAAATGTATTCCACGGAAGAAAGAAACGACTAGGAAAACAAAGAAGAACAACCTTGATACTTAGCTAGTATATACCATTTCTCAAAAATGTCAATTATTTAACCACCTGAGTTATCCACAGGTGGTATTTTGCGTTGCGGAAAGCATTGGTCTACAATGTTAACCAAGTGGGAAAAGGTGGGAAAAGTGTGGATAAACAAAAAGTAATAATTTTATGTTGATAGGCGAATACATACACACCATAGACGAAAAAAATCGAGTTTCTCTTCCGGTAAAATTCCGCAAAGAACTCGGTGAGAAAATTATTATCACACCCGGACTCGACCAGTGTTTGTTCATTTTCACGATTAGCGAATGGGAAAAAGTTTCCAAAAGACTTTCCGATACGGATTCTGATCTTTCTTTTCTGAAAGCGGATAAAAGAAGTTTCAACAGGTTTATGTTCGGCCGGGCGGCCGAACTGGAAGTGGATTCAATCGGCAGAATCTTGATTCCCGATTTTCTGAAAGAAAGAATCAAACTTTCCAACAAGGCGGCCATTATCGGAGTGGAAGATAGAGTGGAAATTTGGAACGATAAAGTGTGGTTGCAGTACAGGGAAGTGGTGGAAAAACAGGCGGACCAATTAGCAGAAAAATTAGGCAGCGGGGCTTTTTAAGATGGCCTCGTCTATAGGCCTACGGCCGAAGAAAAGCGTACATAGGGCAGTTCTTTTAAATGAAACAATAGAGGGTCTGAATTTAGACAATAGATCTTTGGTTCTGGATTGCACTTTCGGAGGCGGGGGACATTCCAAAGAGATTTTAAAAAGATACCCGTAGATAAA
>CAYIHB010000039.1:0-4888 GCA_964363165.1 uncultured Candidatus Saccharibacteria bacterium | reverse complement strand
GATGTATTTCGGAGTCATATTATTCTTTGCGTAAAAATAGAGGTTTTTCGGGTTTTTTGTGGCCACTTAAGCAAGAAAGAATATGTTCTGAAGTTTTTGGCATTATGGGTTTCAAGGAATGAGCAACGTCTGCAAGTTGCATGAATAAACCAGCAACAATATTTTTTGCTTCCTCCGGATTTTTTTTAAAAATTTTGTATGGTTCCTTCTCTTGAATTATTTTATCTAATTCTTGGATCCTAAACCAAATTTTATCCATATATTTTTTTATATCAAAAGCATCTAAATCTTTATCATTAAATTTAACATTTATTACAGTACTCCGAACAGCATAATTTTCCACCATTGCCATAATTCTTGAAACCAAATTCCCCAAGCCATTCGCCAAATTTGCATTATAGGTTCCTTTAAAACGCTCTATAGTAAATGAACTATCTTCAAAATTGCTTACTTCTCTTAAAAGAAAATACCGTAAAGCATCCGTGCCATACTCATTTACTATATCTCTCGGATCCACGACATTACCTAAAGTTTTGGACATTCTGATACCTTCATCGCCGGTAATAAAGCCGTTTACCACGATTTGATGGGAATTGGGCAAGTCGGCCGCCATCAGCATCGCCTGCCACATAGCCCCTTGGAAACGGGTGTTGTCTTTGCCGCAATATTGAGTAGGATTGCCGTTTATCCAGTATTTTTCGAAGTTTTTTTCATCTTCAGGCCATCCCAAGGTAGAAATATAGTTAATTAAAGCATCAAACCAAACATACATCACATGCTCGGGGTCGTCCGGTACCTCTATTCCCCAAGGCATTTTTAATTTCAATCTGGAAATGGAAAAATCCTGCAGGCCATTTTTTACAAATGCTTTTATTTCATTGAAACGAAAATCCGGAACGATAAAATTCTGATTTTTTTCGTAAAAATCCAGAAGTTTGTTTCCGAACGCCGAGTATTTGAAAAAATAATTCTCTTCTTTTATTATTTCAAGCGGTCTACCGGGATGAATCTCGCATTCCCCTTTTTCGTTTATTTCTGAATTTGTCTTTTCACTTTCACACCCGACGCAATATTTTGCCTCATAGTTTTTTTTATAAATATATCCGTTCTTGGAAACTCTTTCCCAAAATTCCCGCGCCGCGGCCTGGTGATGCTTGTCTGTGGTGCGAATAAAATGTACCTCGTCGCTGATACCGAACATTTTTAATTGTTCCTTAAAAGTTTCAAATCCTTGATTGACAAAATCCTGAACTTCCATGTTTTTTTCTTTGGCTTTTTCGTATACCTTGATGCCATGCTCATCCGTACCGGTATTGAAATAAACATCGTACCCCGCCAACTTTTTGTAACGGGCGATGGCATCCGCCCGCACGAACTCAAGCGCGTGTCCGATATGAAGGGGGGCATTTACATAAGGAAGTGTTGTCGTAATATAGAAACTATTGGTTTTCATTTTTTGTTCTGGCGAAAGTTTTCTTTTTTTCAACATCACTTATTAATTCCATTATAAAAACCGCCACCGGAATGGCAAGAACCAATCCCCAAACTCCGCCCAGTTCATAGCCTATTACCGCGGAAATAATCACCACAAGCGGAGAAAGACCTACCACGCTTTTTATGACCAAAGGAGAGAAGAGGAAAACTTCGAACTCGTGAAGTATGATATAAGCTCCGGTAACCATCAATGCACTCGAAAGCCCTCCGGAAAGATAGGAAAAGGAAAAAGCCGGAATAAGCGCGACCAAAATGCCGTAAGGCACAAGCTCCATTATTCCGGCGATAATCGCCAGAAGCAGCGCATACTGAATTCCCATAAGAGAGAGCATTAAATAGGTTAAAATCGTGATAAGGACGCCTAAAAGCATCTGCCCTTTCATCCACAAGGCGATTTTTCTGCGCGAACGTCCCCATAAATCTACCGCATATCCCTCATATTCCGCCGGCAGAATAATTCTCAGAAAATTTTCTATTCCATTTTCCTGCATCGAAAGATAAAAGGAAATAAGGACGATAAGCACCACGTTGAAAATGCTTCCGAATGCCGCGGAAAGCACTTGGAAAAATCCTCCGGAAAGATTGGTTATAAAAGCATTGGATGTGGAGATAAGGGTTGTCAGAGACAGGCTGTGCGAAAGACCGGCTATGATATCTTTGGCTCCGGAAAATACGTCGTTCTTGAAATAATTCAAAATCGAGGAATCCGGAATGTATGAAGAAAGAAAAACAGAAAAATTATAAACTTCGGTTATCAAAAGCGGAGCAAAAAGATAAAATAATACTGCCAGAAAAAGAATAGAAAGCACATAAACAATAACTACGGCCAGAGCTCTGTTGATTCTCATCTTTTTAAAATGAGGCACGGCCGATTCCACAAAAGAGGCTATTATGATGGCAGTCAAAAGAACCAGAAAAATATTACGCAAATACCAGAGCAGGAAAAATCCGAGCACGACCAAAAAGAACCGAATTATCGTACCGGTGTTTATTGAGACGGAGGAAATATTATTTTTCTCGGGCATATAAGTACTATACCACAAATATGTCCGACTTCAAAAGATTCAGAACTTCAATATTTTGGAAAACTTGGATTTATTTTTGAAAGGTCCGATAAGCGCCAGATTAAGTTTATTATTTTTAAAAATGCCGTTTGCCAAAAGTCTGACCTGATCCGCCGTCACTTTTCTGATTTCACCGGCTTTTTCTTCAGACCCTTTCACTTCGCGTTTCAAAAGTTCCTGCAAGCCGTAAAAACTGGCGATATCGTCGCTTGATTCCAGGGAAAGTTTCATATTACCTATTAAAAATTCTTTTACTTTATTCAATTCTTCTCCAGAAATTTTCCGATCTTTTAATTTTTTACATTCCAAAAGCACGGCTTTTATCACTTCTTCTATTCTTTTATTGTCCACTCCGGCGGAAACCTGTAATACTCCATGATCGGTATAAGAATCGTTATAGGCCCGCACATAATATCCGACACCCATTTCTTCGCGCAATTTTTGAAAAAGCCGGGAGCTCATTCCCCCGCCCAATACTCCGGCCAAAACGGTCAGAACGGCATTTTTTTTGTCAAAAACGTCAAAACTGCGCAATCCCAAAACAAAATGCGTCTGATCCGTTTTTTTAAAATTGACCAATACTCTCGGTTTTGTCTGTATTTCTTTTACTTTTAATTTCTTCGCTTTTATTCCCCGCGGAACTTTACCAAAAACTTTTTTTATCTCCTTTAAAACTTCATTCCCTTCTATATGTCCGGCAACAACGATTGTGGTAGCCTCCGGCAAGTAATGTATTTTTTTATATTTTATAAAATCCTCACGCTTCATATTTAAAATGTTTTTCTTTTGGCCGGCGATATTCCATCCTGCTGGCTGATTGCCGTAAAGAAGCTTCATTATCAAATCTTGGACATGGCGATTAGGCATGTCTTCATACATATTTATTTCCTCGATAATCACACCTTTTTCTTTTTGCATCTCGTTTCCTGGAAAAGTGGAGTTCAGGTAAATATCCGAAACCACGTCAAAAATCCTGCTAAAATGCCTGGCATCGGATTTGGCGTAATATCCGGTGTATTCCTGCGCGGTGAAAGCGTTGTACTGGGAACCAAGAGTGTCCAATTCTTTGGAGATGTCTATGGCTTTCGGCCTTTTGACTGTTCCCTTGAAACACATATGTTCCAAAAAATGCGACAGACCGTTTATTTTTTTTGTTTCGTATTTGGAACCCGCCTCTACCAATACTAAAACAGTCGCCGTCGGATTATCCTTCATCGGCACTGTTATGACTCTCAAACCGTTTTTCAAAATTGTTTTCTTGAACTTCATTTATATTTTATCCTTTATGTATTTTTTTAGATTTTCCACCTTTATTCTTTCCTGCTCTCCTGTGTCTCTATCCCGAACCGTGACTGTATTATCCGTCAGCGTGTCAAAATCGACAACTACGCAAAACGGTGTCCCTATTTCGTCCTGGCGTCGGTAACGCTTGCCGATATTTCCGTTATCATCCCAGATTACCCGTCCGAATTCGGCTTTCAGCGGAGCAAATACTCTGGTATTGGCATACTCCACCAGCTCCGGCTTGTTTTTAAGCAAAGGAGAAACAGCGCAGATAACCGGAGCGATATTCGGCTTGAATTTTAGGAAAGATCGTACTTCTCCACCCTTCTCATCCTCAGAATAAACGGAAAGTAGTATGGCGAGTACGGTACGGCCAATGCCCAAAGATGGCTCTATAACATGGGGCGTAATTTTATCGCCGGCATCTTCATCTATGTATTCAAGCTTGTGATTTTTCAAATCAAAATCGGTTCTATAGGCAAGACCGAAGAGTTCTTTTTGTCCGAAAGGAAATTCAAATTCAAAATCGATCGTCCTTTGGGAATAATGCGCTCTTTCGCCGTCTCCGATTTCCACTTCGTGCACTTTATTCATGTTTATTCCTATTTCTTCCATCCAATCAAGCATCTCGCCCCTCCAATATTCAAAATATTTTTCCCAATCTTCTTTTCTGACAAAATATTCTATTTCCATCTGCTCAAACTCGCGGACGCGGAAAAGAAAATCACGCGGAGCTATCTCGTTTCTGAAAGCTTTGCCGATTTGCGCCATGCCGAACGGAAGTTTCGGATGAAAAGCATCCACCGTATTTTTGAAATTCACAAACATACCCTGTGCTGTTTCGGGACGCAGGTAAGAAACGGAGACCTCTCCTTTTTTCGCTCCAACCTCCGTCTTAAGCATTGTATTGAACTGTTTGCCGTCGAGTGGATCCGCAAAGTTGGCCAGGTGCCCGGCTGCCTCCCAAACCTTGCCGTTCATGAGGATAGCTGTATCGATACCGTACATATCGCGTCTGTTATCCACGAATTTTTTCAACCAGGACT
>CAYIHB010000038.1:0-4973 GCA_964363165.1 uncultured Candidatus Saccharibacteria bacterium | reverse complement strand
GTAATGCCCTAAAATCCCATACCAAGTATATTCATTTTTTATGAAGTGCTACATATACCACTCTATTTGAAACCTTGGTCTCAAATACTCTCGGTGTATGGATACTGGTCTCGGTGGCAGAAAACCTTAATCTTCTACATATTCACCTACTACCATTTTTAGTATAACAAAGATTTTCAAGAAAAAAATATATAAAATAAAACAAGTGAGCGTGGAATAATCCGACAGCTCACTTGTATGTGAATGATGCGTTGCTCTGCACCATCCACACACAAGTGGTTGATGCCAACGCGAGGGCAAAGGGCAAAGTGTCGAAAAGACCACAGCGCCCAATGTCAGAGTGCTACTTGCCGAAACGGAGCGCGGGGTCGTCGGAGCTGAAGCCGCAGTCCAGCCAGAGCCAGCGCACCACAACCTTGCCACCGAGCCGGGAGAGATACGGGACATTAAGGCGGCCGTTGCGGTACTGCACGACCGACCCCCACAGGAACACCGCCTTGCCCGCGAACAACTTACGGAACACGGCGATACCCTTCTGCTGAATGGCGAGCCCATCCTGTAAGTTCAGGCAGGTGGCGAGAGCATTGCCCTTCTGCAAGCTCTTGTAGATGGTGTTGCCCTGCACCGAGCCGTTCTTCTGGTCATCGTGAAGCCATTGCTCAACCGCTGTCTGGAGGTTGTATTCTGCGGGTCCCGAGCACTCCAACTCGGGGTGCTCCAACTTCTTCATCCAGTCGGGATAGCTCGGCTTGACGGACCTGTCCACGCGGACGAGGAAGTCCAACACGGGCTCGGGCGGGGGTTCGGGAACAGCGACTGGCTGAATGATGAGCTCGCCACGCAAGAACTTCAAGGCACCTTCTTCGCCTCCCAAGTTCTTTACGATAGCGTTCAACTGTCCAGCCGTGAGGTTCTGGGACGCGAAGTCCATTTTCGTTTCCATTGTAGTTTCTCCTTGGGCTAATTTGCCCATTTTCATTTTCCTCTAATCCGAGGATGGAGCTCTGACCACAGTAGTCATAGCCAGAAAATACCAAGTAAATTGGGACCTTTTGGCTATAACTACTGCTTTTGCAAGTAGTTTATCAAAGGACATTTTACGGGCTATATTATACTACATCTCATAGTTATTTGTCAAGTAAAGAAAAATTCCTCTGTAAGAGGAATTTTTCTTTATTACACTTGGATTTTTTTGGATTTTCCTGTCTTTCGGCGGGCCTGTCTGCCAAAGCTTTTGGAATTACTCTAGTTTTTTAGTTTTACCAGTGCGTCGGCGGGAAATGATAAATATATTCGAGTACTTTTTAGGACTGCGGGTTTTGCGCCCACCGGTAACCTTGCCCCACATAGTTTTCGGTCTCTTGGTTCCCCGGCCTTGTCTGCCTTCACCTCCTCCGTACGGGTGATCCACCGGATTCATGGCGGTACCTCTTACCTTGGGTCGTATTCCTTTCCAGCGGCTTCGTCCGGCTTTGCCGTAATTTTCCAAGTGATGTTCCTCGTTGGAAACGGTTCCGATTGATGCCCAGCAATTTTCATCGATTTTCCTGACTTCAGACGACGGCATTTTTAAATTGGTATAACCGTCGGCATTGGCCGCTACTTGAGCGAAAATTCCCGCTGAACGTCCAATTTTGGCTCCGCCTCTCGGTTTTATTTCAATATTATAGACAAAAGTCCCAACCGGAATGTTTTTAAGAGGCAATCTATTGCCCACTGCAAGCTCCGCTTTTTCCGACACTAAAAAGGACATTCCCGGTTTGATGGATTTTGGAATTATCACATATCTCTTCTGCCCGTCTTTGTATTGAGCCAGCCCTATAAATGCGCTACGATTCGGATCATATTCTATGGATTTTATTTTTGCCGGAATATCCTTTTTGTCGTATAGAAAATCAACAAGCCTGAAAAGACGCTTGTGTCCTCCGCCCTTGTGTCTCATGGTAATGCGTCCCGCGCTGTTCCTGCCGACAGAACGTTTAAAACCGTAGGTAAGAGACTTGGTGGGCAGAGACGCGGTCAAAAACTCGCGATAATTTATATTCGTCATCTGCCTTCTTGATTTGCTTGTAGGTTTGTATTTCTTCATCTTATTCAAATAAACTCTATTTTATCGCCTTCCTTCAAATAGACAACAGCTTTTTTACCTCCTCCTCTAACCCCTTCATTTCCCATGGACATAATCTTCTTATAGGGTACCGGAAGTATGTTTATCTTTACGGGTTTCACCTTATAAAGCGAAAAAATAGCCTTCCCGATTTCTTTTTTATTGGCGGACATATCCACGTTAAAAATATAAATATTTTTTTCTAGAGCGCCGCTAGCCTTTTCGGTTACCCTCGGATTTTTAATCGCATCTTTAATTGTTTTTATTTTATCTGACATACATTTAAATTACGCCGCGCGGGATTCCAAAAACTTCACGCTCTCTTCCGGATTTTCTATCAAAAGATATTGATATTCCAAAACGTCAAGTGGATTCAAATTTTTGAGAAATACTATCTCAAGTTGTGGCAGATTTCTGAAACTCTTTTCTGTTTTTTCGTTTCTTCCATATAAAGCGATCAAAACTCTGGACTTCTTCGAATCGGCCAGAGGTTTCCAACCGGAAGCTTTGGAAAGATTTTTCATGATCTCCAACGCTTTCTTTGTTTTTGTTTCGGTTAAAGACAGGCTATCGACAAAAAGTATTTCCTTGTCTTTTATTTTTTTGGAAAGAACGGAAAAGAGAGCCTGGGCACGCATTTTTTTTGAAATTTTTCTCTTGTAGTTTTTTTCGGAAAGCGGACCATGGGTAACGCCTCCGCCAACCCAGATAGGAGAACGGGTCGATCCGTGACGGGCACGGCCTGTTCCCTTTTGCCTCCATGGTTTCTTTCCTCCTCCGCTCACTTCTCCTCGGTTTTTCGTGTCCGCCGTTCCTGCGCGTTTATTCGAGCGCATTCCTTCCACGACTTGGTGAACCAAATCCGCGCGCCACTTGGCGGAAAAAACTTTCGGAGGTAAATTGACCGTTCCCGCCCCTGTTCCTTTTTGGTTGTATATTTTTGCTTCCATTCTTCAAAGGCAAGACCTAACATGTTAGGTCTTGCCTTTTATCTTGAAATAATTTCGACCAAACTTCCGCGTTTCCCGGCTATCGCCCCTTTTATAAACATCACTCCGTTTTCTTTGTCTATAAAAATGACTTCCAGATTTTTCTGCGTGATGCGATCTCCTCCTTTTCTTCCCGGCATTCTCATTCCCTTCGGCACGTGCGTACGCAAACCTCCACCTATGGAACCCGCTTCCCTTTCGGAATGTTTTTGTCCGTGCGAACGCGGACCACCATGGAATCCGTGGCGCTTAACGACGCCCTGGAAACCCTTGCCTTTGGAAACACTGGAAGCTTGAAGCTTGTCGCCTATGGAAAATGTCGAAACATCAATGACATCTCCTTCTTTAACATCGCTGGTGTCTGTGGGTTTTAACCTGAATTCCTTGAGATTTTTATAAAAACCGCCTTTCATTGCCCCTCTGGCCGATTTTGTGATTCTGTGCTCTTTCTGTACGTCAAAACCGACTTGCACGGCATCATATCCGTCTTCCGACTTTTTAAAAACTTTGGTGACAGTCACCGGTCCGGCCATTACGGCGGTTACCGGAAAAACCTCCCCTTCGGGAGAAAAATATTCGGTCATATTCTCTTTTTTCCCCAATATAAATTTCATTTTTCCTACAACATTTTTACGTCAATATCGACTCCGGATGGAAGAGACAGATTGGTAAGCGCTTCAACCGTTTTTGCATTTGGATTTATGATATCGATTAATCTTTTATGGACTCTTATTTCGAATTGTTCCCGCGTATTTTTATAAATAAAAGAAGCGCGATTGACCGTATATTTTTTGATTTCCGTCGGTAATGGCACCGGTCCGACAATTTCCGCATCGTAACGCATAGCGGTATCTATGATCTGTTTTACAGAACTATCAAGAATTTTGCTCTCGTAGGCCCGCACTCGTATGCGTAGTACTACTCTTACGTCTTCTTTTTTTTCTTTTTTAGGAGAAGTTTTTCTGACTTTTTTTATCTCTTTTTTCCCAGTCAAAGTTTTTGGCTTTTTTGTTTTTGTTTCTTTAGTTGGCATGCAATTTAAACTACGAGATTAGCCCAGGATTTTCGTAACCACGCCGGCGCCGACAGTTTTGCCTCCTTCGCGGATGGCAAATCTTTGCGCTTCTTCAAGCGCAACCGGAGTTACCAGTTTAACGGTAATTTTTACGGTATCTCCGGGCATAACCATTTCTACTCCGTCAGCCAAAGTCACGTCACCGGTAACATCCGTTGTACGGATGTAAAATTGTGGTTTGTAGCCCTTGAAAAACGGAGTGTGGCGTCCGCCTTCCTCTTTTTTCAAAACATATACTTCGCAAGTAAAGTGGTCGTGGGGAGTGACTGTGCCCGGTTTTGCCAAAACCTGTCCACGAGTAACGTCCTCTTTCTTCAGTCCGCGAAGCAATACTCCGGCGTTATCTCCAGCCATACCCTCTTTGAGATTTTTATTGAACATTTCAATACCCGTGACAACCGACTTTTGAGTGGGTTTGATTCCAACAATTTCCACTTCTTCATCCAGTTTAACCACACCTCTCTCAATTTTTCCGGTTACAACCGTGCCCCGGCCTTCAATTGAAAAGATATCTTCGACAGGCATAAGGAAAGGCTTGGAAGTGTCCCTTACCGGGATCGGGATATAAGTATCAAGAGTGTTCGTAAGTTCAAGAATTTTCTTTGCCCATTCGTCATCGAGAGATTTTGATTCAAGAGCCTTTAGGGCCGAACCTCTAATAATTGGGCAGTCTTTATCAAAGCCCTGTTTAGCAAGAAGTTCGCGAATTTCTTCTTCAACCAAATCAATCATATCTTTATCGTCAACCATATCGCATTTGTTTAAGAATACGATTATCTTCGGAACACCGACTTGTTTTGCA
>CAYIHB010000037.1:0-5146 GCA_964363165.1 uncultured Candidatus Saccharibacteria bacterium | reverse complement strand
GGTGAGTTTCAAAACTTCCGAGATCGCTCGATTCTATAAATTTTTTGTATTCTTCTTTTGAGTAGGGTTTATTAAAAATATAATACTGCTTATTGATAAGCCCCACACAGCCGAAACAATTCATACAATTCCGGCAATCCACAAGATAATAGCTTTCCATACAGTCCGAAGAATAACAGCTGAAAAATAATTTGTTGGTTCTTACGCACTCAAAATTTTCATAACTGAATTCAACTTTTTCAGAAAAAGCCACATCCAAAGAATCTTTTGAATCCACAACCTGATTGCCAAAACAAACTCTTTCATTATTTTTTCCTCCAAATAGCAAATAACATTCTTTAAAATCCAAGCCGTAATTACAGTAATCACTTAAGACAAAATTGTCCCTGTAAAGGTTTACCCTCGGGACTCTGGACTGAAGTGAGCGAAATTGGCTGAAAAACGGAATGGAAAAATCATATTCACGGCCGTAGTCCATTGGGTTCCATTTATCGGAAAGCCAGCAGTCACGGCAATAAATTGTGTAAGGTCTTCCTATATTGTAAACACTTAATAACGACTGCTTACAAAGAGCGCATTCGCGCCTGTAAAATACCCTGTTGTTTCGGAAAAGCAGTCTTCTTTGGAACCTGCAATCCGGACAGAATGTCGGTGGAGGAACCTTCATTTTCTGGTAGAAATTGAAATCTTCAGGCTCGGTTAGGAAGTCTTTTTTGCAACTCTGACAGTTTTTTGTTTCGCTTTTCATATTTTCAATCTACGCTATAGCGTAGATTGGTTAATATACTTCCTGTTGGTAGCATTTTTCACAGTAGACAATTTCCGACCGGTCGGGAGCATAGCCGGTCTTGAATTTTTCTTCGCAAGGTTTATCTCCGTGGAAATGTTTTATGGTATTTTTGTAAACTCTAGTATTATCCGTTTCTCCCGCGCACATACAGAATCTTTCGTATAAAAACATTTTAAGACGATCGCTTATTCTGCGTTCATGCCTACATTCACTGCATATCCGCGGAATTGGAAGTTTTTCTTTTTTAAGGAAAATAAGCTCATTTTTCAAAATACGATAAGGATTTTTGCAATTCTCGCATTCAATAACTTCCTCTATGATTCCATCTGTAACATTTTCAATTGAGTCTGTTATTTCATGAGCTTTTCTAGTTACCCTATACTCGCCGTGAGGTATTTCTATCCATCCGTAATTTTTCTTTATAGCTTCCTCTTTTGTAATAGAAAAGTGCTGCTGAGCAATAGTATTATTATATCCAAACGGACAAAATTCCATTGGGAAAAATTCGCCATATTTATAAATAAGACCTTGAGAATCAATATATGGCATTTCATTCATATGCTTCTTTATTTTATCGACTAATGGAAAATATTCCTTTTTAGTATATTGTTTATTAAAAATACAATATTGTTTTTTCTTCAATCCAGAACACCCAAAACAATCCGAGGAACTGAAAAGGTGTGTACAATATTCGCAGTTTTTGCAGGCCGGCCAGCAATTCCAGGAAAATTTATTATTATAGGAAACATCACCGCATTCTATCGTTTCATAACAAAGCTCGGTGTTATTACCCCAATTTGTTGCATCATAATTATCTTTATTCTGTGGTACTTGCAAGTATTGGCAATAACGCATATTTTCACTTTCTCGAATTAAATAACTGTCATTTACATTTTTACAATTCGTCACATAAGAACCGGTTGAATTCAGATTTTTTAGTCCCTGATGGCATTTTGTTGGCTGGGTTTTCCAAAAGGTCCTAGCTTTCTCGCGAGCTTCTTTAAGACTAGAATTAGTATCTAGTTTCATACTTTGTAGTTTTTTATTATATTCTTCTTTTGTGTATTGTTTGTTGAAAATACAATATGATAATTTCCGTAAATTTGCGCATCCAAAACAATCATTACAACCTACACAGTCCCGGCAAAACCAAAGATTGCGGGAATCGGCCGACATTATCGTGAAATAACATTGATAACAATTTTGCAGCCAAAAAGATTCATAACACCGTTCGGAATGTATGATATGGGAGTTATCTATACAATCCTTACAGTAATCAATAGCATTCCCATACATACAATCTTCCGAATAGGTTGAATTGACAACCAGATAACTATTCTTTAATCCCGTGGCATTGAATGAATAAGGACTATTTACCATTCTGGTAACATTGAAATTATACATCGGCACTTCCATTATAAGTTCGTGTATTTGATTAAAAAAGGGTTTAGAAAAATCGTATTCATGTCCATATTGCATAGCATCCCATGTGTCTCCAAACCAAGTTTCTCGACTAATGATTTTTCTGCCGCTTTTTTCCGGGTAAGTAGAAAAAAGATTTCCCCCAGCAAAGGCATCTTTGGCATGAAAAAGTTTTCTTTCATTCCTAAAAGTAAATCTCCTCTGCGCCCGGCAGAGCGGACAAAAGGTCGGCGGAGGAACCTTCATTTTCTGGTAAAAGTTGAAATCTTCAGGCTCTATTGTGAAGTCTTGCTTGCAATTCTGGCAGACTTTAGTCTCGGAATTCATCTATTTATTATATACCAAAAAGACATTTTTCTATTTTTATCGCAACAAAAATTGTAGAGTGGAAACCAAACGGATTTTTTTGTATTCGGGCGATCCTGGATCTTTATCGGTGATGTCAAATACTCCTTGGTTCCCGCGATGCAAGCTACCCAAACTGGAGCCCGATTCATTGGCAATTTTTTCCGCCGTATCTTTGGCGTTTTTAAGAGCTTCAGCCAGCATTTCCGGCTTGATGCTGTTTATGTCGGAGAATTGGAAAGAGACCGAGTTTTGATTCATTACAATTCCTTTTTTAACCAGAACCATGGTATCCTTTGAAGCTGATTTTACCAAATCAACTTTTTTGGTATAAACGGAAAGTTGGGTGCTTGAATTATATCTGAATAAAGCATCTTTATAAGTGTCTTGATAGGTATTGACCGGAGCGACGTTTATTTCAGAATCTTCAAAACCCTTATCTTTCAAGAAAGATTTAATGGCCGTGATATTTTTTTCTATATCGGCATACATTGAGTCAACATTATTTGATTTAACCTCAAAATTAATGGTCCAAATGGCTGTGTCGGCTTTGACTATTTTTTCCGATAATCCCTTCACTTCTACATAGGACCCTTGCTTCGAAAAACTCTGCGCGGAGAAGAAAAAAACCGCCGAAAAGATTAATAATACCAAGCCGATAATATAAACGCTGTAATTTTTTATGTTTTCCATATGCTTATATCATATCACAATTACTTTTTCTGTTCCAAATCTTTACCAATCTCGCCCAAATGCCGCGATATTTCTTTCACTTCTTTTTTTATTTCCTCAATTGTTTCCGCTTCACTCTTGATTTCTTCCTCCGTTTTTTCCTCCAGTCTTTTCTCCCCTTTAATTCCGGAAATTATTGCCTGACTGCCGATAAAGTCAAAAACGAACAAACCGGTCAATAGAAGCAGAAGGCTGCCTATAAAAATCGACAAGGGCCCATCCCACCAAGGAAGAGCGCCCAAATCAATGGAAGTATTTTGTTGATAAGAAAAAACAACCGCCGAGACAAAGTCCGCCGTATGCCAAATGCCGCGCCAAAAAATAACTATGCCTATGCCGCCCAAAAAAGCGTAAAGAATGGGATAACGGCTCAGTTTTCCCCTGATTTTGTCTTCCAATTTATCGAAAAAATTAATTACGGATTTCATATTATGATTATAATTGCATCGTTCCTAAATAACAATAGTCTGTTCGCGGTCCGGTCCGATGGAAATATAGGAAATAATAACGCCCAGATAATCCGATATGAAATTCAGATATTCCGTCATCTCTTTCGGCAAATCGTCGAACTTGCGGCATTTTGTCGTGTCAACTTTCCATCCATTAAATGTCCTGTAGATAGGTTTTACTTCCGACAGGTCAATCGGAGGCCAGTCCATATTCAAACTTTTATTGTTTTTACCGCGGTACCCGGTACAAACTTTGATTTTATAAAAAGTATCCAAAACATCGGACTTCAAAATAACCAGGTCAGTCACGCCGTTTATTATACAAGCGTATTTGAGGGCCACCAGATCCAGCCATCCGCAACGGCGCGGACGTCCAGTGGTAGCGCCGAATTCATTGCCGAATTTTCTTATTTTCTCCCCCGTTTCATTAAAAAGTTCGGTAGGTAGCGGCCCACTGCCGACGCGGGTAGTGTAGGCCTTGAAAGCGCCGTAAATCTTGCGGATGCTTTTTGGGCTTATACCCAGTCCGGTGCAAACTCCTCCGGCAATAACATTGGAAGAAGTCACGAAAGGATAAGTCCCGTGATCGACATCCAGGAATGTCCCCTGAGCCCCTTCAGCCAGAATATTACTGCCGCCGGAAAGCTCGTCATTGATTAATCTTACCGTATCGCAAATTTTATAGGATTTCAGAAATTTGACAGATTCAAAAAATTTCTTCTCTTCCTTTTTAATTTGGGAAATGAGCTCTCTGTTCTTTTTATACGGATCTCCCAAGACTTCTATATGGCTGTTTTTCAAATCCCGATATTTTTTTGGGAAAGAATTGGAAAAAATATCCGCCATTCTCAAGCCATCGCGACCGACTTTATCCCTGTAGGCCGGGGCAATCCCCCGGCCGGTCGATCCGACTTTTTTGTTTCCTTTTGTTTCTTCAGAAGCTTTATCCAGGGCGCAATGAGTCGGAATAATGATGTGAGCCCTATCCGAAATAAATAAAGAATTTTTCACATTGATTCCCGCCCGTTCCAGATCCATAATTTCCTCACGAAGCAGAATCGGATTGATCACAACTCCGTTTCCTATATAGTTCTTGCATCTGGCGCGATGAATCCCGGAAGGAACAACATGGAGGACAAATTTTTTGCCATCAAATTCAATAGTGTGCCCGGCATTGGGACCGCCGTTATATCGAGTAACAATTTTATATTTGGGCGCCAGAATATCAACTATCTTTCCCTTTCCCTCGTCTCCCCATTGTAAGCCGACAATCAAATCTATTGCCATAATTTCTTATCGTTTATGAAACTTTCTTTGAGCTTTTTTCCCCAGCATCAATCTTTTGATTTCGAGCCGCTTTTGGGTTTTATGAGAATGCCTTGATTTCCTTTTTGGGCCAAGTGTTGTG
>CAYIHB010000036.1:0-5730 GCA_964363165.1 uncultured Candidatus Saccharibacteria bacterium | reverse complement strand
TGGGGTGAGCCTATACCGGTGGTAAATTGCGGAAAATGCGGACTGGTAGCAGTGCCGGAAAAAAATTTGCCGGTCAAGTTGCCGGAAGTCAAAAGTTATAAGCCGATGGATACGGGTGAATCCCCTCTGGCCGGCATTTCTAAATGGGTCAATGTAAAATGTCCCAAGTGCGGAGGCAAAGCCAAAAGGGAAACGGATACCATGCCGAATTGGGCGGGAAGTTCCTGGTATTATCTGAGATATACAGATCCTAAAAATAACAAAGAATTTGCAAGCAAGAAAAAATTAAAATATTGGCTTGGAAGCGACCCGCGTCATGGCGGGGTAAATTGGTATAACGGGGGAATGGAGCATACCACTTTGCATTTGCTATATTCTCGTTTCTGGCACAAGTTTCTCTATGATTTAAAGCTTGTACCTACTATCGAGCCTTACCAAAAAAGAACTTCCCATGGAATGATTCTGGGAAAAGGAGGCATGAAGATGTCCAAATCGGTCGGCAACGTGATAAATCCGGACGACATCATAAAAACTTACGGCGCGGACACTTTGCGTATTTATGAAATGTTTATCGGGCCGTTTGAGGAATCAGCCCAATGGAGTACGGAGAGCATTATCGGTTCCAGAAGATTTATAGAAAAAGTTTGGAGAATTGGTGAAAGAATCCTCACTTCTTCCAATTTTTCGTCCCTGCGCCCTTCCCTTGAGTACAAGGGCGGGACCCTCGGGAAGCTCAAAATTGAAAGAAGTTCAGATTCTAATTTGCTTCAGAAATTACTACACAAAACTGTCAAAAAAGTTTCGGAAGATATAGAAAATATGCGTTTTAATACAGCCATCTCTGCTATGATGATACTAGCTACCGAAATGGAAAAAGCGGAACATATTAGTGTTGAAGATTATAAAAAATCTTTACAAATATTATCCCCCTTTGCGCCGTTTATATCGGAAGAATTATGGCGAGTTCTGGGAGAAAAAAAATTTATCAGTTTTTCAAGCTGGCCGAGTTGGGACGAGAGCTTGGTAAAAGACCGGGAAATAAAGATTGCGGTGCAAATAAATGGAAAAGTCAGAACCGAAATTCTTATTAAAATGGATGAAAGCGAAGAGAACGTCAAAAAAGAAGCTCTTGCGAATAAAACTGTTTTGAAATATCTGGCGGGCAAAAATCCCCAAAAGATAATTTATGTAAGAAATAGAGTTATCAACATTTTGAGCTGATTAACGGGTTGTCAAATAGGCGGGTTTTATAGTATTATTAGATATCAATAAGGTCGTTGAGTGCTTTATCAGCATTTTAAAATAATAAATAATATGTTATCAAACATTTTGGATAGGATTTCTTTTTGGTCGCTCTTTTTAACGATTGTGTTGTTGCCGATTTTCTTTTTGCCTTTTACCCAGATTCCCGTTGAAACGTCCAAAGGTCTACTTTTGGTAATCGGTCTGGTTGTTTCTATTATTTTTTGGATAGCCGCCAGGTTTTCCGACGGCAGGATCACTCTGCCCAGATCCTGGTTTTTACTTTCCGGTCTTGGTGTCGTTGTGTCGTTTCTTATTTCCGCGTTATTTTCTTCGGCTATGCAAGTTTCTCTCTTTGGCACCATGCTCGACATAGGCACTTTTTACTTCATATTGGGAGCCTTTCTTTTGATGCTGGTTTCCTCCATCATTTTGAAAGATATAAAGAATGCCAGAAAAGTTTTTTGGGGACTTATTTTGTCTTCCTTAATTTTATTTGTATTTCAGAGCCTGCGGATATTCTTGCCCAACCCTCTATCTTTCGGAGTTTTAGGAGGAAGCACCGACAGTATATTGGGTTCCTGGAATGCGTTCGGACTTTTTACCGGATTTTTCAGCGTCATATCGCTTTTCATAGTTGAGTTTTTTTCAATTTCAAAGATAACCAAATTGCTATTAGGAATTTTTATTTTATTTTCGATTGTATTATCCGCAGCGGTAAACTTTGCGCTGGTCTGGGAGCTTTTGGGGATTTTTGCTTTGATTATCTTTATTTATAAAGTTTCATTTTTTTCTAATAAAAAACAGGAGGAGGGAGAAAAAATCCACTTTCCGGCCTTTTCTTTCGCCCTGGTAATGATTTCACTTTTGTTTTTTATGTCCGGCCAGTTTATCGGAGGGCTTATCCCGAATCGTTTAGGTTTGGCTAATGTTGAAGTCAGGCCTTCCCTTGGAGCCACGATTTCAGTGACGCAGGGAACTCTGATGAAGAATCCTGTTTTGGGTGTAGGCCCTAATAAATTCGGAGAAGTATGGGCAATGTACAAACCTCAAGTTATTAATTCCACCCAATTTTGGGATGTCCCTTTTAATTCCGGTTCGGGTTTGATACCGACTTTCGCTTCCACCACCGGGATTTTGGGTATTGTAGCCTGGCTTCTGTTCTTAGTTTTGTTTATAGTTACGGGTCTGAAACTTCTCTTTTCAAGTATTAGAAATAATGTAGATTGGGAAGTAGTGGTATTTTTCGTGGCATCTCTCTACCTGTTTGTTTCATCTTTCTTTTATTCCACCGGCGAAGTTATATTTTTACTGGCTTTTGCTTTTGCCGGAGCATTCATAGGCTTGTCCTCTTTTAGTTCAAATGGAGAAATATCATTTTCATTCTTCGGTAGTCCGGGAAAAAGTTTCTTCTGCATGCTCATTCTGGTAATACTTATGATTGTTTCCGCATCAGTGGGGTTCAAATATGCGGAAAGATTGGCTTCCGTTTCTTATTTTGGAAATACGCTTTCCGCCTCGACCATTCCGATAGCGGAAGATTCTATCGTCAAAGCCCTGTCACTCTATCAGAATGATTTGTATTTGCGCACTTACGCGCAAGTTTATCTTACAAAAATTAATTCCATAGTCGCCAAAGGTTCTTCTTCTTTATCCGACGCGGATAAGGCAGATTTACAGTCAAGTTTTGATCAGGCAGTAAATGGCGCGCAATCCGCGGTAGCTTACGACAAAACAAATTACCTTAATTACAATTCACTGGGAGTCGTCTATAACACAGTCGGCTTGCTTGGCGTAAAGGATGCCAATAGCAAAGCCATAGAAGCCTATAAAGCGGCATCAGTTCTTAACCCATTGAATCCGGGAATAAAACTTTCCATAGCGCGCGCGTTTTTTGCCGATGGTAACATAAAAGAAGCGATAGATTACGCGACTCAGGCTATTACTTTAAAACCCGATTATCTGGAAGCCCTGGTTGCCATTTCTCAAATGGAAAAGAGTAATGGTAATACTGCTTCGGCCATTTCCTACGCGCAAACGGCCCTTTCTCTCGCTCCCGACAATAAAGACCTGATACAATATGTTAATACTCTTAAGAATGGAGGTTCCGCCGTTCCTCCCGCTTCCTTAACTTCTCCTTCTAATAATTAGCCTGATAAGATGCAGAGGATATTGAGAATTTTCAGCAGGGAATATGTAAATATAAACCAGGCTGCGCTCCTTTTGGGTTGTTTTACTCTTCTTTCCCAAATTTTGGCCCTTTTCCGCGATCGGGCCATCGCCCATTTTATCGGTCCGTCTCTGGAACTGGACGCCTATTATGCGGCTTTTCGCGTACCCGATCTGATTTTTATTTCAATCGCATCTCTGGCTTCCATTACCGTGCTCATTCCTTTTATCGTGGAAAAAATGAACGGTGACCAGGTCACAGATGGAGCGCGAAAATTATTAAACGATGTTTTTACTGTTTTTTTGGGGACTATGATAGCCGTCTCAGTCATAGCTTTTGTTCTTATGCCTCATCTGGTATCCTTCATCACGCCGGGTTTCGTGCCCTTGATGCAGGCAAAGGTAGTTTTATTTTCGCGGATAATGCTGTTATCTCCGATTCTGATGGGGCTTTCAAATCTGTTCGGCACGGTCACTCAGCTTTTCCGCAAATTTTTTATTTATTCCCTGAGCCCTATTTTTTATAATTTCGGCATTATTCTCGGCGTTATCCTGTTATATCCGATTTTTGGAATTACCGGCCTGGTATTGGGCGTCGTCTTGGGAGCTTTTATGCACTTTGCCATACAGGCTATTACCTCCCGTTATTGTGGTTTTAGCCAGAAACTTTCTTTCTCAATTAATTTTGGAGATATCAAAAGAGTGGCTCTTATCTCGTTACCCAGAACTTTGGGTTTGGCTCTGAACAACATTGCCGAAATTTCGATGACAGTTTTTGCCTCGTTTCTGGCCGTCGGTTCTATTTCCATTTTTAATTTTTCTTTCAATCTTCAATCCGTTCCGCTTGCCATTGTGGGTGTTTCTTACGCGGTGGCGACCTTTCCGACTTTGGCGCGATCTATTTCGGAAGGCAGGCATGACCACTTCAATCAGCACCTGAGAGCCTCCGCCCGGTCCATAGTTTTTTGGTCTATTCCAGCAACTTTTCTTTTTATCGTTTTGCGGGCGCAGATAGTGCGCGTTATTTTGGGTTCGGGGCACTTTTCCTGGAATGACACTCGTCTGGTGGCGGCTTGCCTGGCTATTTTCTCCGTATCGGTTCTGGCGCAGGGAATGATTTCTCTTGTTTCAAGAGCTTATTATGCGAAAGGGGAAACAAAGCGGCCGCTGGTGCTCAATTTCATATGTTCCGCGTTGATTATCGTTTTTGCCTATCTGCTTATGAAAGTTTTTGAAAACTTCGCGTTTTTTCGCTATTTTATAGAATCATTGCTTAAAGTGGATGATATTCCCGGCACGGAAATACTGATGCTGCCGCTTGCCTATTCTGCCGGTACGATCCTCAATTTTGTTTTGCATTGGATTTACGTGAAAAAAGATTTTATGCCGACGGAATCTTTTATCACCAAAACTTTTTTTCAAAGTCTAGGCGCCTCATTTTTTATAGGAGTCGTATCCTATATCGGCTTGAATATTTTCTCCCCAATTTTCGGCACCACCACCGGTTGGGGAGTTTTCCTGCAGGGATTTATTTCCGGGATTTTAGGAATTTGCGCCGGTTTCCTGGTATTGTATCTCTTAAAGAGCGAGGAATTAAAAGATTTAATGAACACTCTCAAATCCAAATTTTGGCGCGCAAAAGTTCTGGTTGCTCCGCAGGAAGAACTTTAATTTTGGAATCGAAAGCTTTTTCTGTTAATATGAATTCATGGATTTAAAACACCCCATACTAGAGCAAAGCTCAGTACGGGGCAAGCATCAGAAATTTAATTTATGGACCTAAGACATATTAGAAACTTCAGTATCATTGCCCACATAGACCACGGCAAAAGCACTTTGGCGGACAGAATGCTTGAAATTACGCACACTATTCCGGAGCGCAAAATGCGCGACCAGGTGCTCGATTCGATGGAGCTAGAACGCGAGAGGGGCATTACCATCAAAATGCAGCCCGTGCGAATGGAGTACCATTCTAACGGGCCAGGGCCGGTCGGAGACTTTGTACTTAATCTGATAGACACCCCCGGACACATAGACTTTTCTTATGAGGTTTCTAGGGCCTTAAAGGCCGTAGAAGGCTCTATTTTATTGGTTGACTCTACACAAGGGGTGCAGGCACAAACGCTTACTACACTCGCTATGGCTCGTGGAGGAGGCTCTGAAGGGGGAAAGAAGATTATTCCTGTAATTTCTAAGATTGATTCACCTCTAGCTAGAGTGACCGAAGTTAAGGAAGAGGTTGTGAAGCTTTTAAATTGCGACCCTGATGAAGTACTACAAGTCTCAGGTCGGACAGGAGAAGGGGTAGAAAATCTTTTA
>CAYIHB010000035.1:2312-5783 GCA_964363165.1 uncultured Candidatus Saccharibacteria bacterium | reverse complement strand
GTTTGGATTTATCGCGGAAAGATTTTTGCGGATAAAAAGCCTTCACACCATACTTCTAATGCAGGATTAAAAATTTCCGCCCAAGGCGGATCCGCCTCCGGTGGAAAAAAATAATCAAAGCGATATGTTATTACCCAAAAAAGTAAAATTTAGAAAATGGCAGACACAGCGTAGCAACCAGAAAGCAAATACGCCGGAAACCCGCGGGACGAAACTTTCTTTCGGTTCTTACGGCCTCAAGGCGTTGACCCAGGCACGGATAAAATCCAACCAGATAGAATCCGCCAGAAAAGTAATATCCCGCACCTTAACCAAGACAGGCAAATATTGGGTTCGCATTTTTCCGGATCGCCCTTTTACTTCAAAGGCCGCAGAAATGGGGATGGGAAAAGGAAAAGGGGATCCGCAAGGATATTGTTTCGATGTTTATCCCGGCCGCGTTATATTTGAAGTGGATGGGGCGGAAGAAACGATAGCCCATGAAGCTCTGAGAAAAGCGGGAACGAAACTTCCGGTTAAAACCAGAATTGTTTCCAGAATCCGCAACCAATAATGATATAATTTAATAAAATTTTAATACTGGAATGGCAAAAACAAAAAAGGAAACCGCAGAAAATTTAAAAGGAATGAAAATGAACGAGCTGAAGAAAAAGCTTGCCGATTTGAAAGAAGATATAAGGGTTTTGAGGTTTAAGGCGGAAGGATCAAAATCGAAAAATGTCAAGGAATCGGCAACTTTGAGAAAACAGATTGCCAGAGTTTTAACGGAAATAAACAGAAATAATAAAAGAAAATAATATATGACGGCAAAAACAAAAAAGGAAAATATGAAAAATAATAATCAGACCGCAAGAACAGGCAGTGTCTTGACAGGGGTTGTTGTTTCGGACAAGATGGACAAGACCGTGGTGGTCTTGGTTTCGCGGTTTGTCAAACATCCGAAATACGGAAAGTTTTATAAAATAAATAAAAAATACAAAGCTCACGACAAGGAGAATAAATATAAAATAGGGGACAAGGTGGAAATAACCGAAATCAGACCCGTTTCAAGAGATAAAAGGTTCAGAGTAATTTATAAATAATTTTCCGCTTCACCCCGCCATGGCGGGGCAAGGGCGAACAAATCAATATGATTCAAGCGGGAACATGGGTAAAAATAACGGATAATGCGGGAGGCACAGCGGGAAAAGTGTTCAAGGTTTTGGGCAGCTCCAAAAAAAGATACGCTTCTTTGGGCGATTTGGTTATTGTTTCCGTGAAAATCGCTTCTCCGCGAAAAATGGTAAAAAAGAAAGATGTGCATCAGGCAGTCGTAGTTCGCACCAGGAACGCCTGCAGAAGAAAAGACGGATCTTATATTCGTTTTGACGATAACGCGGTGGTTCTATTGGAAAAAGGCAAACTTGATCCCAAAGCCGGACGGGTTTTCGGGCCGATGCCCAGAGAACTTGCTGAAAAAGGATTCCAAAAAATAATTTCCCTCGCGGCGGAAGTAATTTAAATAAAAACATGAAATTAAAAAAAGGAGATAATGTAATAATTGTGGCAGGCAAAGACAAGGGCAAAAAAGGAAAAATTGTCGCAGTTTTGGTTCGTGAAAACAAGGTTGTGATAGAGGGCATGAATATGATGAAAAAGCACCAACGCCCCAGGAAATCCGGAGAGAAAGGTACTAAGATAAACATTGCGATGCCGTTGCATGCCTCCAATGTCCAAGTTGTGGATCCCAAAACGGGCCTTGGGACTCGTGTCGGAAAAAAGAAAGTTGGCGATAAGATGGTCAGGATTGCTAAAAAAAGCGGTCAGGAAATTTAATTTTTATATTATGAAAAAACATTTAACCGTGAAGCAAAAAGAGATAGAAAGTTTTGATAAGATGAAAGGCGATTTTCATTATAAAAACAGTATGGCCGCGCCGAAGATGGTGAAAGTCGTTTTAAATGTCGGCACCGGAACTGCCATCAAGAAAGATAAAAATAAAAACGACGCCGTAGCGGAACGCTTGGCAAAAATTACCGGACAAAAAAGCGCTTTGCGCGGAGCCAAGCAGTCAGTCGCCTCTTTCAAAATTCGCCAAGGTGATCCGATAGGAATCGTTGTGACATTGCGCGGAAAAAGAATGTACGCTTTCCTGGAAAAACTTATAAATGTCGCTTTACCCCGCACCAAGGACTTCCGTGGTATCAATCCCGGGTCGGTGGACAATATCGGGAATCTGACCATAGGAATCAAAGAACACACTATTTTCCCGGAAACGGCGGACGAAGACATCAAAGATGTATTCGGACTTTCCGTCACTCTCGTTTCCACGGCCAAGAACAAAGAAGAAGGCAAAACTTTTTTCAAACTCATAGGCATACCTTTCAAAAAAGAGGAAGATGCAAAAGAAAAGAAAAAATAAAGATTTGACTCTTCGGGTATTTTTTGCTAGCATAAACAGGTCTAAGATATAGTTTGATCTGTATTTCTTCTTAAGGCTTGCCAATGAGGTTTTAAGAAAAAATGCACGATATCTCTATATAAATAGGCGTTATTTTGATTATGGCAAAAACATCGGTAAAAGCCAGAGCTTTGAAGAAACCAAAATTTTCCACTCGAAGGAAAAATCGATGTTTTCGCTGTGGACGAGGCAATGGTTTTATGAGGGATTTTGGCCTATGCCGTATTTGCTTTCGGGAATTAGCCAATGAAGGAATGCTTCCCGGAGTTCGCAAGTCAAGCTGGTAGTTCAAACTTACTATGGATTCAATTTCAAATATGATAATAATGTTGAAGAATGCAAGTCTTGCCGGCAAGCCGACTGTCGCCCTTCCGTATTCCAAAATGAAAAACGCCATTGCGGAATGTCTGAAAAAAGAGGGGTATATCAAACAAACTTCCAAAAAAGTGAAAAAGACTTTTCCGATTCTGGAAGTCGAATTGGTTTACAAAGATAAAAAACCAAAAATTACGGAAGTGGAAAGAATCTCTAAACAGTCCAGACGCGTCTACTTTACAATGAAAGATATTCATTCGGTCAGAAACGGTTCCGGACTCCTGGTACTTTCTACACCCAAGGGGATTTTGTCCGGCAAAGAAGCCAGAAGGGAACAAGTCGGAGGCGAGGCATTATTCAAAATCTGGTAAAAATAAAAGGCAAGACCTAACATGTTAGGTCTTGCCTTGAAGAAAAAATATGTCAAGAATAGGCAAACAAGAAATACAAATACCGAAAGGAGTTACAGTCACGAAAAATGGCGATATTTTAAAAGTTGTTGGCCTGAAGGGGACGCTGGCAAAAACTTTTCGCGACGACATCACTTTCAATATTGGGGATAAAACAATAACCTTGAATGTAAAAAGAAACGATAAATTTTCCAAAGCTCTCTGGGGCACCTATGCTTCGCTTATAAAAAACATGATTAAAGGAGTGGAAACACCCTATCAAAAAAAGTTGATTTTGGAGGGAGTCGGATTCAAGTCCGAAGTCAA
>CAYIHB010000035.1:0-2212 GCA_964363165.1 uncultured Candidatus Saccharibacteria bacterium | reverse complement strand
TGGGGTTTTCCCATCCGGTCATCGTTCCTATACCGGAAGGCATTACCGCCACAGCCGAAAAAAATAATATCACTATTACCGGACCGGACAAGGAATTGGTCGGGAGTTTTACCGCAGCCATTCGCGCTCTGAAAAAGCCGGAGCCATATAAAGGCAAGGGGATTCGTTATGAAAACGAGATTATCAGACGAAAACAGGGCAAGAAGACGGCCTAAACCAAATGATTAAAAAAGATGAAAAAAGAAAAAGGTTAAAGATAAAAATCAGGGCAAAGATTTTCGGGACTTCGGCGCGTCCGAGGCTTTCCGTTTTTCGTTCCAACAGATTTATTTACGCGCAGGTCATTGATGATTCAAAAGGCAAGACTCTGACGGAAGCCAGCGATATCAAGGTAAAAAAAGGCACAAAAACCGAGAGGGCCAAAAAAGTAGGCCAAATGGTCGCGCAAGCCTGTAAAAAAAAGAAAATCGACAAAGTTGTTTTTGACAGGAATGGATTTAAATATACCGGACGTATAAAATTAATAGCCGATGAGGCGCGGGCCGCCGGACTTAAATTTTAATTAAAATTATGGAAGAAGAAAATAAAAAAAAGAATAGCCGCCGGTCTTCCTCTTTTGGACGACCCAAACCGGAGTTTGACCAAAAGATATTGAGTATTCGCCGGGTAACCCGTGTTATGGCCGGAGGACGCAGATTTTCTTTCAGCGTCGCTTTGGTGGCAGGAGACAAGAAAGGTTCCGTTGGTTTGGGGCTGGGAAAAGCGGGCGATACCTCCTTGGCCATAAATAAAGCGATCAGGAATGCGAAGAAAAATATGGTCAGATTGAAGCTGACTAAAACGATGTCCATACCCCATGAGATTTCGGCCAAGTTTTCAAGTTCTTATGTTATGCTCATACCGAACAAAGGTCGGGGATTGGTGGTGGGAACGGTAGTTCGCGACATTGCCAAGTTGGCTGGAATGAAAGATATAACGGGGAAAGTTTTATCCAGTAGCAAAAATAAATTGAATAATGCCAAAGCGGTCATGTTAGCGCTTTCCCAAATCTCATCAAAATACACCAAGCCTATTTTGGAAAAAGTCGTTATTGCCAACAAAGAGGTGGTTATTCCGGAAATTGAAAAGGAAAAATAAAATCTTATGCAAATACACAATTTAAAAAGAGAACATAAAAATAAGAAGAATAGAATTGTCGGCCGCGGAGGCAAGCATGCCAAGACTTCCGGTCGTGGAGGCAAGGGCCAGACGGCCAGAGCGGGCAATAAGCGCCGTCCGGAACTTCGTGATATTATTAAAAAATTGCCGAAGAATCGCGGATATCAGTTCAAATCCGTCCACGGTCCGTTTGTGGTAAGCGAGGAAAAAGCTCTTTCCAAGGAAGGGAAGACTGAAGCTTTTTCTCTGCTCAGAAAACGTCTGGGTATTAAAGGAAGGAAGATTAAGATAAAGTAAAATACCTGTCCCGTACTAAATTTTTGATTACGGGGCGTAACGATAAAGATTATTAATTAAAATTTTAGTACTGGGATGGAAAATTTCTTGGATAAAATAAAGTTGATTTGGACCGATACCATTTTACGAAAAAGGGTATTGTTCGTGATTTTCGCGTTGGTAGTTTTCAGATTTTTTGCTGCTATCCCTATACCGGGCATTGATACGCTGGAACTTTCCCGTTTTCTTACCAATAACCAATTTTTCGGAATCCTGAATATATTTTCCGGAGGCGGACTTTCCAATCTTTCCATAATAATGTTGGGTGTCGGACCCTACATTACCAGTTCGATCATTATGCAGCTTTTGACGATTATGGTTCCCGCCTTAAAGAGAATTTATCACGAGGAAGGCGAAGCAGGTAGGAAAAAGTTTACCCAATATTCAAGACTGCTTACCGTTCCCTTGGCTGCCATTCAGGGGTTTAGTCTTTTGGCCATACTCGAAAGCCAGAAAATCCTGGTAAATTTAACGCCCTTTGACCGTGTCACTAATTTGATTATTATCGTTTCGGGCTCAATGTTGCTGATGTGGCTGGGCGAACTCATGTCCGAATTCGGCATAGGAAACGGAGTATCTTTGATAATTTTCGCCGGTATCGTTTCCAGAATTCCGGCGGAAGTAAGCCAGCTTATTTTTACTTTTGATGTTTCTCAGATTCCTCTCTTCCTGTTATTTATAGCGGCGGGCGCTTTGGTTATTGCCGGAGTCGTGGTTG
>CAYIHB010000034.1:0-6113 GCA_964363165.1 uncultured Candidatus Saccharibacteria bacterium | reverse complement strand
AATTCGTTCTGACACCTCCCTTTGTGTTCGTGATTTTCTTTATTACACATACAAGTTCTATGCCATAGCTTCCACGGATTTTTCCATCTCTTGCGTTCATAATAACAGCAGTTTGGACAATAACGTGGTAAAGGTATTTTCATAAGCTTATAGAAACGTAATTCATCAGGCACTATACGATATGCGAAGGTACATTTTGTTTCAATCTTTCCTTTATTTGGACAAGAAATTGTTTCCGAAAGTATGCTGTCTTTAACATCATTGATGCTATCAGGTAATTTATCGCTTTCAATTGTTGCTTTATATTGTTTTTCCTCCACATCACGCCACGCATATCCACATTCTTCAACTTCTTTTTTTGACATGGGAAATTCTTCATAGGCCAAAGATTCATTGTAGGCAAAGGGGGAAAATTCTAAAGGAAAAAATTCTCCATATTTATAAACTCTTCCTTTCTTATCGACATAAGGCATGTCATTCATATGTTGTATGATTTTTAGTATTAATTCTTCATACTGTTCTTTTGTGTATTGCTTATTTAAAATACAATATTGCCTATTCCTTAGTCCGATACAACCAAAAAGATTTTTTGAATTATCTAAAACGTTACAATAATCAATATCATAGCTGCTGGAAACAGTATAAGAGAACATGACATTATTACTACTACCTCCGCTTTCTATTACTTCATAACAAGATTGGACTATTCCAATATAAAATAAATCATGTGAATCACGGATGGTGTTGGCGCCAAAAATAATATATTTAGAATCCTGGGTATCAATCAGACTAAATGAAAAATAGGCATTTTTTGAGTTGGAAATAAAATCTCCAGTGCAATTTTCAGCATTTCTCATCATGGCAAAACGGCAGAAAGAATTTTTAAAAAGATCATAAAATTCTTTTTTCACTCTTATATTCCATTTTTTAATTTACTACAGTATATCGTAGCAATTTTTAGATTGGTCAATTCAGTATTTCGAGGTAAATGGATTCCGTTTGGAAAGGCCTTTCAGCATCTTTTTGACGCTTCGCGCACCGCGATAAAGAAGTGTCTGTTTGCGTTCTTTATATCTTCTTATTTCCTCATAAAGACTCTCTCTAATTTCATCAATCGCCTGATATATGTCTTCTCTGTCGGAACTGGAGTAAAATTCTTCTCCTTTTATATTAACCAAACAGTCCGCATGGAAAACAAAACCGGATTTGTGATGTTTGGTGCTTTTTCCTACTTCGAAATTTATGATCGATTCTCCCCCTCCTTCTTCCATTGTAGAAAGCAATTTTTCCAGATTGGTGACTTTTTTAAAAACATAATCTTTAATAGTCTCGGTAAGCTCAAAGTTTTTACTCTGTAAATTTATTTTCATACTTTAATCTTATTATAAAACAACTTTTAATATTAATTTAATATTTCATACCGTGGACAAGGGCTTTTAAAATAATGCCAAGCTTCATGGTCGCGACACCCACAACACGATCTCCTCCGCCGTAATAAATATAAAGCAAACCATTTTTTACGACCATACCGCAAGGAAATACCACTCCACTAACTATCCCGCTTTTTTCATATTGTTCTTCCGGCTCAAAAACAGGCTCGGTACCGCGCGCAAGAATGATGGAAGGATCTTTCAAGTCAAGCAAAACGCATCCGATGCGGTAAGTATTGTGACTCTTTGATACTCCGTGGTAGAGCAAAAGCCAGCCGTATTTGGTTTTGACCGGCGGAGCAGTTATGCCGACTTTGGAACTGTCCCATGTGTTGACCCGAGGTCCGATAATTTTTATACATCTTTTTACTATTTCGTGCTCAAAATCGAGGGAATTCAAATAATCTCCGCAAATTTCGTTGTCTATGCGATGTAAAATGAAATAGCCCAACGGAAATTTTTTCGGAAAAAGACAGGCATCCTTGTCGTCAAGACCCTGGGGGGTAATCAGAAAAGGTTTTTCCCATTTCCAATTGTGAGAAATAAAATCTTTCTCCGCAATGGAGGAAATAGCGACCCGCGGAGGACCGATACCGTCGAACGCGGTGTAGCATAAGTAGATATTCCTTCCGATTTTTGTCACTCTTGGATCTTCGCAGCCGGAATTTTTATTGCTTTCTTTTTTACTTTCAAAATCCTCCCGTGGAATATAAATGGGCAGAGGCAATTGTTTTATTATATCGGTCCCGTTTTTTGTCATTGCATAGCCAAAAGTGGACGTATTGTCCGGAGACATGGCGCGATATATGATATGTGTTTCCCCGTCCAACAATATGGCTCCGGGATTAAAGGTGGCTTGCGCTTGCCAGTTGTTTTCCTTTTTTGGAACAATGATGGGATTTTTGGCAGAACGTTTAAAGTGAAAATTTTCTCTGTATTTGGGATGTATGCTGAAAATAAGATCCTGTAAATTGACTTGCGCGGAACATGCCGTCGTGTCGGCCGCGCCATAATATATGGTAAGCGTCTCCCCATCAACCAGTGCGCCGGTCGGGAAAATTACATCACTTACGTAGCCGGAAAGTTCATAAGATTCTTCCGGCACCAGCAAGGGACCTTCCGTTCTGCCGATTATTCTTTGGGGATTCTTCGAGTCAAGTAAAACTGCTTCAATGCCGAAAATTCTGTCATAATTATTCGGCGGCGGAAAATAATTTTGTATGTGCGAATAAATGAGAAGCCAGCCGTATTTGGTTTTGACCGGAGGAGCTCCGATTTCCACATGGTCGTATTGCGAACGCTTCAAGTCGATTGTGTAATTATCCATATTCCTCTCCCATTTTTCCCAAAATGCAGGCGACCATAATTCTTCCATTTTATCCACTGCGGCAAAAGCCATTTTTGCCGGAGGAGAATCGGTGTGATATGAAAAAATAGCCACGATTTTGCCGTTTATCCGCTCGGGAAAAATCGTCATCGCCTTGGCGTTAAACGGGGTAATAAGATGCCTTTCTTCAATTTTTTTCAAATCACGAGAAAGAGCGACGGCTACTCTAATGCCGTCGGAAGCGAAAGGATATTTTGAAAGCGCGGTGTAAAAAGTATAAAAAACACCCTCGAAATAAGTTACTCTCGGGTCTTCACAGCCGAATTTATCCCATTTTTCTTTCGGAACAATAAATGGGGTACGATTTTTAAAATGTACACCGTTTTTGGATTCTCCAATGCCTATGATCGAAATTTGGCGCGGATTTCGCAATGCATCCACCGCTGAAATGGCGCGGTAAAGCCCGTAAAACGTATTCTTATGTCTGATCGGACAAAGATTAAAGCTTGCAAATTCTTCCCAATAATGATTTTTGTCTGGAACCAATATTGGATTTTGCTCTGATTTTTTAACAACAAACATATAATTTATTCGGGTTTAAATATTTCGTTCTTTTTCAATCTAACCATCTTATTCTTTAGAAGATCATTAATCAAGTCTTCCAGCCTGATTGAAGCGACGCAAACAACGCTATCAGCTCCGCCGTAATATACAAAAAGCTGACCGTCTTTCACCACCGCGCCGCATGAATAGATAACGCCGGATTTATATCCCCTGTTTTCATAAGGTTTATCCGGCTCCAAAATCGGGCCCGGGGAACGGTACAAAATCTTGGTTGGATCTTTAAAATCCAAAATCATTGCGCCGAGTTTGTATCTGTCAGGATCGTCTTTGTCCATTGCATGATATAAAATAAGCCAGCCTATCTCTGTTTTAATCGGAGTCGGACCGACCCCCCTCACTATATTATCCCACGAATGCGGCCAAGAAGGTTTGCTGTCATAATAACTTTTTATGAACTTCGTGCCGTCGAATTTATCAAAATTATCTATATAATCAACTAAAATTTTTGGGGAGATGCTGTGCAAGATGGCAAACTTGCCATTTATTTTTTCGGGAAACAGAACCCAGTTTTTGTGTATCTCGCCGGGTGGAGAAATTAAAATCGGTTTTTCCCAATTCCATATCTTTTTCTTAAAATCGGCCAGTTTTATGGAGGTCAGCGCCATGCGGAGCGATCCCCAACCATCAAAAGCGGTATAGAGCATATAAACCGTATCGCCGATCAGGCTAACACGGGGGTCTTCGCATCCGCCGTTCCAGCCTCCTCCCGAAATGTAATTAATAGGTTCTCCGGATCTTACGAACTTCTTGTATTTGTGATAAATAGAATGAGGGTATCTGTCCTTTAAATTATAACCGTTCAAACTCGAGGCGTATCCTAAAACCGATATATCTTCGTTGCCGATCGCCCGATAAATGAGATGGATTCTGCCGTCCGCCAAAAATGCAGCCGGGTTGAGAGTGGCTTTGGATTCCCATGAATATGAACGGGGTTCAATGATAGGATTATACGGGGATCTTTCAAGTTTTATGGTTTCAACGAATTTTTTGCCAGTTTTGCGCTTTGCCAACGATTCAACCTTAACTAACTTTTTTTTGGTTATTTCTTTCTTAACTGTCTTCTTTTGTTTTTTAAGAGTCCTTGGCATAACGCTCAAAAACACATTAACCTCATAAGGATATTATACTCTAAAATAAGCTATCAGTAAATAATTATTTTCCAATTTTTTTAGAGTACTCTTTCAATAGTTGAGATGAGCTTCTAATCTTACCTCCTTTACCTACATTAAAAACCATTTTAATATTCAATTTTCTACAGATTTCGTGTTCTGAAGAAGGAATATCAACATCTTCCGGTTTTCTGTCCCCGCCGTTAGCGAAAATATGGGGTTTGATTTTTAGCAATTCCCTGGCAACGCTTATATCCTTTGTATTTTTTTTATGGCCGGAAAGGATAACTTTATCCACGCATTCCAGCGCTTCTATTATTTCCTTCCTTTCTTTGTGGGTCATAAAAACGGGTTTGCCTTTCACTTTAAACCAATTGTCGTTATTCAGAATCACAATTAATTTATCTCCCAATTTTTTCGCCCCCTGCATATAACGGATATGTCCGATATGAAGCGGATCGAATCCCCCGCTGACCGCAACCACTATTTCTTTTTTCCTTTTTTTATTCTTCTTTTTCATGCTAATAAACTTCCTGTTGGTAGCATTTTTCACAATAAACTATTTCCGGCCGGTCGGGGGTGTAGGGAGTTTCGAATTCATTTTTACATCCATCTTTCATGCATTTCCTGTGCCAAAGCTTCAATGGATTTCTTTGTTTTAATCTCTGAAAGTGCCTACAGTTTGGGCAAAGCCCGGGTAAGGGTAAATTCATTCTTCTGTAAAATTTTAATTCTTCCGGAATTATTTTAAAGGCCTCGGTGCATTGTTCTTTACATTTCCCTTCGTGCCGGCAGTTTATAACTTTATTTATTATATCATCCCTGACATTCTTAATGTTGTCCGGTATGTCTTTATTTTGCAGAGTAATTTTATAGTTTCTCTCTTCAAGGTCTTTCCAGATATAATTTTTTTCCAGAGTTTCCTCTTTATCCAAAGGAAAATATTCCTGTGCGATAGTTTCGTTATAGGCAAAAGGAGACAAATCGCTCGGGAAAAATTCTCCATATCTATAAATTCTCCCTTTTTTGTCCACATACGGCATTTCATTCATCTGCTCGATTATTTTAGGTAAAAGTTTTTCGTATTCCTCTTTGCTATATTGTTTGTTTAAAATGCAATACTGTTTTTTACGCAAACCCTCGCAACCAAAAACGTTTGAACATTCTTGGCACTCTTCGCTATAGCGCGTATTCTGGTTATGCAAATTTCTGACGCTAAAAGCCGTATTTGACCCGGCAAAACCATGGGCAACCTCATAAAGAAGCTCGGCGTTAAAACCCTGAAATGAGGTATCATAACAATCCTTTGTTCCATTTCTGCAAAAGAACAAATATCTTGAATCTTCGGCTTGGCGCGAACTGAAAGAATTATGGGTATTTCTCACTTCCGAAAGATCGTCTCCATCCGAGTTGACGGATTTATAAATACGGGCATAGCGATATGGTACCGTTAGTCGTAGTTCCTCAAGTTTTTTTATGAGTTTCTGGTGAGTTTCAAAACTTATCAGTGCCGATTGATAGATTTGGAATCGGTCATTTTCCACTTTATAAGGATGTTGCCAGAAAAGTTTCTCGAGAGTGGAACAAAAACGATAACTGTGGTTTGGTTGTTAGCTCTACATA
>CAYIHB010000033.1:0-6432 GCA_964363165.1 uncultured Candidatus Saccharibacteria bacterium | reverse complement strand
CGAACCCAGTCTAAACGCTCCCAAAGCGCTTGTACTACCGGTATACTACAGCCCGCCTCCGCTAAAGCTTCGGCGGGCAAGCCCGCTTCACTTTAAACGATAAATGAGTATATCATAAAATAATATCGCTAACCACTTTTACTCTTGCCTTCTTGTCTTTTATGTCTAAAAATACAACCAATAAATCTACTTGCCACTCTTTTTCATCCTCAATTTTCTTATTTAAGAGATAAGTTTGAATTGTCCGTGACATTCTTTTTAACTTCCACGGGTGCATATTATCTTCGGGTTTATAAGCATCTAATGTTTCTTGTGAAACACTACCCAAATCTGACCGAGAAACAGACTTTACTTCGATAAAATATAATTTGCTATCTTTCTCGGCTATTATATCTATCTCGCCCCATTTCTTTGTGTAATTACGGTCCAATATTGAAAAACCGTGTTTCACGAGAAACTTAACGGCTATGTTCTCGCCTATTTCTCCTATCTTTTGTGTTTCTGATGTAAAAACTTTTGGCATAACGATTGTTTCATGAGGAACATCTTTTATTGTGTTTCACGTGAAACAAATTGCTTAATTTTATGTCTTTTACGAAAATATCTTTATTTTACAACGTATTTTTAATAAAATGATTCAAAAAGACAAAATTTTCAGATGTCCTTTATAAACATTACCAACATGGTTATCCACATTTTTTCATAAAATCCTTATGAGATAAGTTAAAAATAAAGGACAGGAGATTTTTGTGTTATTTGTGCGGCCATGGAGAATCGAACTCCAACCTGAACATTGGCAATGTCCTGACCTACCATTAATCGATGACCGCAATTTTTAAAATATATTTCATCCATTATAGTATTTTAATTAAACTGGTGCAATTCTTGATTTACTCTTTCTTTTTAAGGTTATTTGTTAATTTTTTAAAAAGATGTAAAATATAGGTATTATTATTAATAAAAAGCGCCCGTGGTGAAATGGATATCACTCTGGTCTTCGGAACCAGCATTGCGAGTTCGAGTCTTGCCGGGCGCACAAAAAATCTAAAAATCTAATGAATACTTTAAAAAATCTAATAACAAAAATCCCCAAAGAAGTTTCCTATATAACGGACACGCTTGAAAAAGCTGGTTTTGAGGCATATTTGGTTGGTGGATGTGTCCGTGATCTCCTAATGGACACAGAACCAAAAGACTGGGATATAACGACAAACGCTAAACCTGACCAAATCATCAAGTTGTTTGAAAAAACCGTCTATGAAAATGAATTTGGCACTGTAATGGTCATTCAAGAGGATGTTTCACAAGAAACATATCGCCAGATAGAGGTTACCCCATATAGAATTGAAGCAAAATATAGTGATTTTAGACATCCGGATGAAATAAAATTCAGCGATAAACTGGAAGACGACCTTAAAAGACGCGACTTCACTGTAAACGCGATGGCCTATAGAAATGCAAAAGACAATTCCAGCCTAATAGACATGTTTGGTGGTTTAAAGGACATAAAAGATAAAATGTTAAAAGCGGTCGACAATCCCGACGACCGTTTTAAAGAGGACGCGCTACGAATGTTGCGGGCTGTGCGCATAGCTTTACAGCTTGGTTTTTCCGTGTCCTATGAAAGCAGTGAAAGTATCGCAAAAAACGCGAATTTAATAAAAAAAATATCGTTGGAAAGGATCCGCGACGAATTTTCGAAAATAATTATGTCTTCAAACCCATCCGTCGGAATCGTAATGCTCCAAAGATTCGGGCTGTTAAAAAATATAATTCCGGAACTGGAAGAGGGGATCGGATGTGAGCAATCGGGCGAACATATTTACGATGTTTGGGAACATTTATTACAGGCCTTGCGGCATTCGGCGGACAAGAATTGGCCGCTGGAAGTCAGACTGGCCGCGCTTTTTCATGACATCGGGAAGCCGAGATCCAGAAGGTTGGCGGAAGCTGGGGCGGGACAAAAACATACAGGTTCAGTTAATAAAAAGAAGTTCACTTTTTATGGCCATGAAGTTATCGGCGCAAAAATGGCCAGAAAAACAATGGAGCGGTTGAAATTTTCCAAAAGAGAAATCGAATTGGTGGAAAAACTAATCCGCAACCATATGTTTTTTTCCGACACCGAGCTGATAACCCTTTCGGCCGTGCGCAGGATCATCGCCAAAGTCGGCGCGGAGAATATTTGGTCCCTGATGGATGTGCGGGAGTGCGACAGGGTAGGGATGAAGAAAAAGGAAACGCCTTATCGCTTGCGAAAATACTTCGCCATGATAGAAGAGGCCCTGCATAATCCGATTTCCGTCGGCCAGCTCAAAATCGACGGAGAGTTTATGATAAAAGAACTCGGCATTGCGCCGGGGCCTCGAATGGGATGGATATTACACGCGCTTCTGGAAGAAGTTCTGGATGATCCGGCAAAAAATACCAAAGAACATCTTTCGGAATTGGTTGAATCATTGAATATTCTCGGCGATGCCGAATTAAAGACTCTAGGCGATAGGGGAAAAGAGAAAAAAGAAGAACTTGAAGAAAAAGAAATAGAAAAACTGCATTCAAAACACGGAGTTAGAAAATAATTTCATTCTCTGGCTTCGCTGATGGAAAAGTCTTCGAATTCGTTTCTTGGTTCCTGCCATTTCACGCAAAAATTTTCTACCGGGTTGAAGAAGTGGTGAAGGAAACGGCCGCGTTTTAATTTTTTTGTAAAAAAAAGGAGATTTTTTTCTTCTCCCTCCGCTATTACTTTTATACTGCCGTCGCTTTTTGAAAAAGTGATGCCCCTGAGTCCGAGTCGAACTGCCTGACGATAAATCCACAGGAGATATTCATAGTCCAAATTTTTACCCCACATCGTGCTTTCTATACATTTCTGCATGAAATTTTTTAGGAGATATTATTAATATACTTATAGTATATATGATTTTATGGCGAATGTCAATCACTTGACAAATGGGTTTGAATATGCTAGTATTAACACTGAATTGAAATCCTTAATGGATTTCGCTGTACATTCAAATAATGCGAGGGAGTATAGGCGGGGGAGAAAATCTTCTCTGTCAGAACTTCTTTGCAAACTATAAGGAGATTCACCATGGAGACCGCGATTATTATTGTCGCAGGACTGGCTCTCGTTTTCTCACTGTTGTCATTCCTGACAACCATTGCTCGTTCCGACCAGATTTTGTCAGCGACGGACGATTTGGTGAAAACAATGAGTGGAATTTCAGATTCCATTGAGCAGATTGTGGAAAGTAAACAATTATCCACAATCCTGATATTCGATGAGAAAAAGGACCTCGGAATTAAACCAGAAGATCTAAAGGCAAAACGCGAAGCACTCCGGGATAATCTACTTGAATCGCTTGAGGAACAGGTAAGAATCTACAGTAACAAAAGAGGAAGAATTACTGACCCGGATACCGCATCATTCTGCACCTTCAATCATTCTGGGTTCGAATCGTTCGTGACCGACGAGACCAAGAAGAACGCTAGGAAAGCACTCACGCGGATTCTCGCTAATCAGAATATTCCAGCAGCGAAACGCTTTCTTACAAGACTTGCGGCAAATCTCTGATAGTTTTTCGAAAAGCAGTAGGCCAGCAGAATCCTTCGGGAATCTGCTGGCCTTTTTCGTTCCGATTTTTTAATACACCAGCCAGAGGCTAGTAAACCTCTTGCTGGTAACAGGTTTCGCAGTAAACTATCTCCGGACGGTCGGGGGCGTAGGTCGTTTCAAATTCTATTTTGCATTTTTCTTTACCGTGGATGTGGTTTTCCTTATCGCACATACAGGAACGATGCCAAAGTTTGCGCGGATTGCGCTTGGACATTCTTTCTTTGTGCCGGCACTCGAAATCTTTATGGGGCAGAGGAAGATTCATCCTTTTATAAAAATCAAATTCTCCTTTGGTGATAATGAAATTCTTTTTACAACCCTCGCAGGTCAGAATTTCCTTCAAAATATTTTCTGCCACTTCTCCGATCGTCTCCGGCACATCTTTTTCCTTGATTGTTTCTTTTCCGTAAGTGCCGGTAGTATGCTCCTGCCAGTTAAAACCTTTTTCTTTGGCTTCCTTTTCGGTCATAGGTACATATTCCTGCGCCAAGGTTTCGTTGTAGCCGAATGGAGAAAGAGAAGGGGGGATGAAATCTCCGTATACACCATCATGTTTCATCTGCTCTATAATTTCCGCCTTAAGTTTTTCATATTCCTCTTTGGAATATTCTTTGTTCAGAATGTGGTGGTTCTTTTTATTCAGACCTACACAGCCGAAACAATTCTGGCAATTATAACAACTGTCGGAATATTGAACATCGTTGCAATACATCGGGTAAACGGTACTGATATTATTACTACTGGAAAGATTCCCCATGATGTTATAGCAACGTTCAGCTCCGGTATATATGTTATTGCAATCGAAGCAGTCTATAATGTTATCCGCATCGGCAATATAGGAGCAATTTTTAGTACTGAAAGCATCAAATATGTTTACACCTTCATGGCAATTGTACATATAGTCCCCACTAACCTTATTGCATTTAGTAGCAGAAGCATACTTGACTATTGCTCTTGCCCGCAGGGCGTCGTATTGTTCCTTCGCTTTTTTAATGGATTTATTAGATGCCAGAATTTCAGCCTTTTTCTTTTTGTACTCTTCCTTACTGCACTGTTTGTTTTCAATACAATAATTCAAATTACGGCCGTTAACACAGAAAATACAATTTTGGCAGTTGCGCATCTCAAAAGAGAACAAAACATCAACGCATTCCTGAAGTCTTTCACTGAACATACACTTGAAAGACCTATGCGTGTCCCTACACTCATAGCAGAGTTCGGAATCATAGAGGAAGTCACAATCCAGAGAGTTCTTACAGCGCTGAACTAGGCGGCCGTACATACAATCTTCGTTATTGCCGGCGGCGAAAAGCAAGTAGCAATTTTTATTGTCTTCAGCATTATTGGTGTAATCGCTGTTTATACTGTCTATTACCAAAAGTCCAATGCGGGGGATTTTGTTTTTTAACTCGCCGAATTGTTCTAAAAAAGGTTTTGATTTATCCCAATTTATTCCATAAGACAAAGGGTCCCACCCGTCACTCCACCAGCATTTATGGCAGTAAACAGGGAAAGGAGTATTGGGAGGGTAAAGGGAAACACTTTCTTTCTGGCACATATCGCAGACTCTGCGGTACAACGTGCGTTCATTACGAAATGCTAACCGCCGCGCCGCGCGGCAATCTGGACAAAAAAGCGGCGGTGGAACTTTCATCTGTTCGTAAAAAATGAGATCTTCCTTTCTTATTTCGAATTCATTTTTGCAGGTTTTACAAACCTTTTGCATGTATTAATAGTAACATCAATTTTTAAATATGCTAGAATGAGAAAATATGAAAATCGGGATTTTTGATTCGGGACTGGGGGGCTTGATTATCGCCAAAGCGATAAGAAAAGCAATGCCGGAATACGATTATGTCTATCTGGGGGACACTAAAAGAGTGCCTTATGGCAACCGTTCACACCAGACCGTTTATGAATTTACCAAAGAGGGAATAGATTATCTTTTCCGCAAAGAAAATTGCGCCGTTGTTGTAATTGCCTGTAACACCGCTTCAGCCAGGGCTTTGAGAGAAATTCAGCAAAAATATCTGCCCAGAAATTTTCCGGACAGGAAAGTGCTAGGTGTTTTGATTCCAACTGCCGAAGAATCCGCAAAATTTAGGAGAGTCGGCGTACTGGGAACCCCTGGAACGGTATCTTCTAATACTTTTCCAGTGGAAATCAAAAAAATAAATAAAAATATAAAAATTTTCCAAAACCCGGCGCCGATGCTGGTACCTTTGGCTGAAGAAGGAGAGAAAACTTTGGCAAAACAATTTATAGTAAAATATTTAAAACCGCTTCTGGTTAAAAAACCGGATGCGATTGTGCTTGGCTGTACCCATTATCCGATATTCAAGAATGAGTTTAAAAAACTACTACCGAAGAGTATAAAATTAATTTCCCAAGATGAAATAGTGCCGAAGAAATTAAAAAACTATCTGTCACGACATCCGGAGATCGAAAAAAAACTTACTAAAAACAAGAAAGCGAAAATTCTTATTACCGACACGACGAAAAACGTGGTAAAGCTTTCAAAAAAATGGTTCGGGGATAAAGCAAAACCGGAATTGATCAATCTTTAAAACAAAATGCCGTGGTGGCGAAATTGGTAGACGCGCTAGTTTCAGGTACTAGTGGAAGCAATTCCTTGGGAGTTCGAGTCTCCCCCACGGCACCATGTAGGAAATTGCAAGTTCGAAAGGTTCGCCTCGCTTCGCTCGGCAACCAAATTGTAAGGAATTTTGGGCGAAAAAATCAGTTGGCGGTTTCGTTCTTGTAAAAGAAAATTTTTCCGTTTCTTAAAACTTGGTCTCAAGCTTCTATTTTCT
>CAYIHB010000032.1:0-6619 GCA_964363165.1 uncultured Candidatus Saccharibacteria bacterium | reverse complement strand
GTATTCCGGCCGGAGGCGGTTGCATATTTCCCTCAGGATTAAAAGTTCCATTCGGAGGCATTCCTTGCGGACCGTTTTGTTGTCCGAAATTCTTGCACGCTTCCGGATTGTTTTGACAAAAAGTCTGACATTCTTCAGGAGTTTTACATCCTCCGGGACCCGCTTGTTGAGGCATTATTTGGCCACCGGGGTTTTCCATTCCAGGTCCCGGCTGGAATTTATTTTCTCCCCCCATTTCCTTGAACTGTTCAGGAGACACAAGCCCGTTTTCTATGCCAAAATTCAAACATGTTTCCTGATTTTCGGGAGTTTTGCAAAAAGCATCGCATTCTTCTTTACCTATGCATCCCCCAGGCCCCTTGCCTCCCGTCCTTTTCGCCATTTTCGCTTCATCTTCGGACATAAATCCGGCGGCAACTGAAAATGCGATACATTCTTCTATATGCTCGTCTTCCGCGCAATATTTATCACACTCCTCTTTTCCTTTGCAAGCTGGCATTTTTACGCCTTTCCTAAGAGCATTCAATACCTGTTCCGAGCCTTTTGCTTCTTCCGGACTCATAAATCCGGCGGCTTGAGCAAAGGTTATACATGCTTCCATATTATCCGGCTCAGAGCAATAAGCATCGCACGCTTCCTTACCTTTGCATGGAGGAGGAATTACCCCTTTTTCGATGGCACTTACCATTTTTTTCGCATCCTCTAAATCTTTGCCCTTCAAAAAACCAGCCGCTTCTCCGAAAGCAATACAGACTTTCATATTGGCGGGATTATCGCAATAAGCATCGCACTCTTTTTTATTCTTGCACGGAGGAGGAGTAACGCCTTTGGCAATAGCCGCTTGAACTTGTTTCGCTTCCGCTAATTCCTGCTCCGGCAAAATTCCTGTTTTTTCGGCATAGGAAACGCATTCATTGATGTGAGCTATATCATTACAGTATGTCTCGCACGAATCTTTGGAAGTGCATCCTCCGGGTCCTTCCATTCCGGCATCTATGAATTTTTTCGCGCTGTCTATCTCACTCTTGCTCATTAAATCGTTTTTCTCGGCAAAAGCCACGCAAGATGGAATATTTGCCGGCTTGTCGCAATACATCTTGCATGCTTCTTTGTTTTTGCAATTTCCAAGTTCCACGACGGGATATCGAATATTAACATCACTGACTCCTGTTTCTGTTTCAGCCAAAGAAACACTAAAAATCAAACCGCTTATCATGATTCCCAAACTCACTATGTACAAAGATATTTTTTCCGTATTCATATTATTTTATTCAAAAGGGTTAGTTTTAATATCGCGAAAAGGATTGGAGGTGTCGACCGGATTTAGATTGGGTTTGTTCTCCATCGGATTAGTGCTGTCTCCCAGGGACGGCAATACTCCTTGATTTACAATTTTACTTATATCCTCGGCCCGCTGAGATGATGAGCCTAAGAGCAGATACCCTGCGGCGGCGGCCAGTACGATAAGTACTATGGAAATGACAGTGATTATTTTTTTATTCATATATGTTAAAAAATTAGCTGGTAAAAATCTTCTTTTATTCTACACCCTTTAGTTATTATTTTCAACAAGCCAATTTTTATGCTAAAATATCCCTATGATTAATTATTCGCGCCTAACAAAATATCCTGAAAAATTCGTGCTCCTTTTGCATAAAAAATACGGCATAACGCCCGATATTTTGACTTATATAAGAATATTTTCAGCTCCGTGGCTTGCCTTACTTATATCAAGAATTCTTTCAAGCAGAAGTTTAGCACTGGCTATATTTACTCTCTTGATTTATTTCTTGGTGATTTCTACGGATTTTCTCGACGGGATTCTAGCCCGAGCTATATCCAAAACGACAAACCATGACCACATATCGGGGGCCGTGCTTGACCGTTTGGCTGATAAAATATTAATCATCTTGGTGCTGATTCCGTTCGGCTTGAATCTTTTTACCTTCTTGATTATTTTGGCGGAATCAATACTGGTTTTTCAGGTTCTAAACTCTCCCGATCATAAAAAACAGGCCAATCGCACCGGAAAAATAAAAATGGTCCTGCAAACGCTTTTGATACCGATTTTGATATTGAATGTGGTTACGAATTTTATTCCGGAAATGTTTATTTACATATATATCATTATTACTATCATTTCAACTTATACCTCAATATATTCGCACTATTTTTATTTTAGTTTCGAAAATGACTGATTCTACGGCATTTTTCATATCAAGTATTTGCGGCTTGTGCAAGAAAACCAGCTTCCCCGGAACTTTGGCCAGTTTCGCGTCCTTGCTTCTTTCTTTTTTATCCTACTATTTTTTCGGCAAAACGGTTTATGTGTGCCTTTTTTTTGTTTTTCTGGCCCTCGGATTTTGGGCAATACAAAAAGTCCATAAAGAAAACGGCATCGGAGATTATCAGTGGATAGGCATGGACGAGTGGATGGGTATGTGGCTGGCCAATTTCTTTTTATTTAGTTTTAATTTCAATTTGATTCAAGCGATTATTTTTTCATTTATATCTTTTATAATTTTCCGTATAATTGACATCACTAAATTCATCCCCCCCCTTCCTGCCGTCAACCAGGACGAAAAACAAGGAGCTATGGCGGTATTGCTTGATGACTTCATAGCCGGTTGTTATACATATTTTATTATGCTGGTTATTTTAGGGGTATACGATTTAAAATTTTTCTATTCTTCCCTTCTGATACTCCTTCCGCCGATGATAGCCAATATGGTCCCGACACTGCTTAAAATGAAATACTGGAACAATCCTATAAACGAAAAAATTTTCGGAAAAAACAAAACCTGGCGGGGGTTTGGGGGCGCTATTGTTGCGGGAACCTTATCTTATTTTGTGCTTGTAAAAGTGAATATGATAGCTCTTTTGGGTAATTTCAATTATATTATTCTTGTCGGTTTTCTGTTCAGCCTGGGGGCAATCGGCGGAGATTTAATTAAATCATTCTTCAAAAGAAAAATCGGCATACAAGCCGGAGAAAGCTGGGTACCGTGGGATCAGATAGATTATGTTCTGGGAGCGATAATTCTGACTTATTTCGTCTACGAATACGAGTTCAGCCAGATAATATTTATGCTGGTGCTGGGAGGGATAATAAGCGCGTTAGCTCACAGAGTGGGGTATATCGTAAAAATAAACAGTGCTAAGCAGTGAGTTTGTTGAAAATTTTTACAGCATATTCAAAGACCCGAAAACAGAATTCATAAAAATAGTCAAACAAGTGAGTTCCTCTCATTCCAGGGGAATAAGGTAGGGAATCTTTTTTCCAGTCTTCCAAGACCTGGCCTAGTTCCCTGATCAATTCCGGTTCGGTAAAAAACACTCCGGACTCCATATTGAAGTCAAAGGACAATATGTCGATATTGTGCGAACCTAGTATTCCTTCTTCTCCGTCAATCAGCATTATTTTGCTGTGATTCATTTCCCTGGTCAAAAAAAACTTTATGCCGTGCTTGTAGAGCTTGTGCATATAAAAATAATTGGGTATATTCGTTATTTTCGGATTGGTCGCGAAACGGGGCATAATTATCTCCACTTTCACTCCCCTTTGGGAGGCTTTTTTCAGGGCTTTGACTACCCAGTGGTTCGGCATAAAGTACGGAGTGGAAATGAGCAATTTTTCCCTGGCTAAATCTATTTTATCGCGGTAATATTTCTTGAGCTTGAAAGAATTCCTGGGAGGATAATGCTCAAAGAACCAAATCTTACCCTTCTGAAAAGGCAGAATTTTTTCGTTGTCGTATTTCAAAATATCTTTGTCTTCTCCCCCGCAATTTTTATATATGAGGGCAAAAGATTTCAGTATGCGCCCGACGACTTTTCCGTCAATCCTGATAGCCAGGTCATCCCATTTCCTGAAAAACTTTTTTATGTTTATTCCGCCGATGAAAGCGGTATGTTCGTCGATGATCAATATTTTACGGTGAGTAACGCGGAAAAGCGTTTTGTAAAAGAATAATTCGATTCCGGCCTCTCTCAATTTTTTAACGGAAGCGTCCGAGATTTTGGAACCGAACGAGTCGAAAATCAATTTGATTTTCATGCCCGACAGGGCTTTTTGCCTCAGAATTTCGATAAAATCGTGGCTGTCAGAAGTGTCATCCTCGAAAATATACATTTCAAACAGAATTGAACTTTTGGCGTGTTTAATGGCATGAAGCATGGCGTCCCAGGCCTTTTCGGTTTTCGTATATACCTTATAACGCATACTATATATTATACCCTGTAGTAGAACTTTAGGAAAGTTTCACCACAGGGTTATATACTCAGTTTAAGAGGTTCTTTATTCAAGTTATCCACAGTCTATTTTATACTAAAATGTCCTATAATTAGCTTAAATTAATATATTTTTATATTAAGCACTTATTAGATTAACATAAAAAATATGGAAAATAATAAAACGCTAAGAAACTTTTTAGAAATCTCCTATGGCGATCTGGAAATTATGAATTTAAAAGCCAAAGACCGCGCGGAAAAATCCGGCCCTGCCCTACTCGAAAAAGAATATCGCTCATATTTGCAGAAAGAAAAAAGAATCAAAGCTGTGACGCTTTGTTTTACTGATCTGGAAGGCAGGTTTCATATGTTGGATTATGATAAAAAATTTCTGCTTGATTCAGCCAGTAATTTGACTTTTGACGGTTCGTCCATCCGCGGTTTCAGCCAGCAACATGAATCCGATTTGCGCCTGGCTATTGATTGGAGTAGTATGCGTTTCTTGCCGGCAGACGTATTTGGCCCCGGCAAGGTTATGATGTTTGTTGATGTGCTTGACCGGGATCGTATGCCATATGTTTCCGACTCTCGAAGCCAACTCAAACTTTACGCACAGGAACTGAAGAAGAAAGATAATATGACTGTTTACGTCTCGGCAGAAGTGGAAGGATTTTTGGTTGATGGAATTAATGCCGAGCAAAAATACGAAGAAAATGCGTTCAAACTTATATCAACGGGCGGTTATTATCATTCATTGCCTCTGAATCGCTTACGCCAATTTATAGACAAGGCCGCGGAAGCCCAGCGCGCAATGGGATTTAAAAATGAAAAAGATCACCCTGAAGTCGCGCCTTCGCAGTTTGAGATGAATTTCTCATATTCCGATGTCCTGCGGGCCTGCGATAATATACAGCTCTACAAACTGGTATGCCGCCAAGTAGCCAATAGTATGGACATGACAGCAACTTTTTTGCCTAAGCCGTTTGTTGGTATTAATGGCTCCGGTATGCACATCAATATCTCGCTTGCGAAAAACGGAAAAAATATATTTTACAATGCCAAAGGCAAAGACAGTCTGTCGGAAATTGCCTGGGATTTCATCGGACGGATTTTAAATCACGCAACGGAAATTTGCCTTTCTTTAAACCCGAGCGTAAATTCTTACCGCCGGTTGGACCCGCATTTTGAAGCTCCGAATCAGATAAAAGTCTCCCCCATTGACCGTGGTTCGATGATCCGCATTCCCGTCGGTAATGAGCGCTCAACCCGCATTGAAATCCGTTCCGTCGCCCCGGACGCAAATCCTTATCTTGCGCTTTTCACAATTTTAAAAACCGGACTGGAAGGAAAAAAGCTTGTAAAAGACAAAGATAAACGCGATAGGTTGCGGGTCTTGCCGGATAATATTAATGACGCGATAAAAATTTTTAAGGGAAGCGAATTCGTCGGTAAAATCCTGAATAAAATCAATCAGGAAAAATACGCGGAGTACAAGCAGATGGCGGCCGACCGCAGTCCGAAATCGCTCGGAACATTTATCAAATCTTCCGAGATTATTTATCATCATGAAGTAACCAATCAAGTGCTTTGGAATAAGTTTTAATAATTTCTACACCACATAAAAAACAGAAAACCCCTACCGAAGCAGAGGTTATCTGCTAATCAGTAGGGGTTCAAACTCAACCCCTCTCATGCATGCACTGGTATCTCCTTTTGCGCATACCTTCCGGCAACCGTAAACAGTCGTCTCTGGTATCTCGGCGGAACGACTTTCGTCGGTTTCCTTTCCGCGCGGGCACAGGCAATAGCTTCTGTGTACGCTTTGTCCACAATCTCTTCATCCACCATTCGCCCCAGTCTTTCACGCAAGACTCCCAGCTCATCGGAAGATATCCCGACAGTAATTGCGTCTTTGAGCTGTTCTTGAGCGAATTGCTGGAGGCACTCCGGGGAGGGTCCAAGTTGCATCAGTTCACCAAGATGCATCTCAAACAATGTTCGACTCCCTTGGCACAATACACTTCCCGCCATAGCGGAAAGTTTTTTTTCTATCGGAGATTGCGACATATGAACACCTCTTTGAGTAGTGGAAGAATAGTGAAAAAACGAACAAACCAATATCTAAAGAAAGGATAGCATAAAAATAGCAAAAGTCAAGCAGTGGTGTTATTCTAACATTTGCGCGAACCTTTTTTGAACGGAACTCCTGATGCACCCCGCCTCTTTTGTCTGGGGAAATGGTGACGGGATGCGGAATGCGGACTCGCCTCCTTTGCCCCAGAAAAACAGTGGTAGGGCATATCAGTCAGGATTTTGAAAGACGTAAATCTTGTTTGGTGGACCGTAGCGGATTCGAACCGCTGACCTCGTCATTGCAAATGACGCGCTC
>CAYIHB010000031.1:0-6865 GCA_964363165.1 uncultured Candidatus Saccharibacteria bacterium | reverse complement strand
TTCATCCATGTATTTGGTGCGTCCGGCAAGGAAAAGTTCAACTTTTATTCTATGTCCCTCTTTCAGCCATTTTGAAGCGGTCTTGGCTTTGAGTCCCAAATCATGGTTGCCGGTGCCTATTTTTATCTGGATGGACTTTGTTTCCGTCGGCTTGGAACCCGCTTTGGCCTTCTTCAGCTTTTTGTTGACTTCATATTGATATTTCCCGAAATCCATTACCTTTGCTATTGGTGGATTAGCATTTGGGGCTATCTCTATTAAATCTAAGCCCTTGCTTTGGGCTAATTCTAACGCTTCTTTTATGCTTAAAACGCCGAGATTTTGGCCTTCACTATCTATAACCCGAAGTTCCTTCGCTCGTATTTGGTTGTTTATTCTTTCTCGCAATTGATTCTTGCTAACGATTTAACTTGGTAGATTCTAGCTTATTGGAAGCCCGAAGTCAACTTAGCTTCGTTAAATAAGGATTCTATGGATTTTTCGTTCTTGGCCTCGCCAAAAAGCCTGATAATCGGTTCCGTATTTGACGGTCTTAAATGAATCCAGGAGCCATCGGGCAAATCAAGCCGCAAACCGTCTTGTTCATCTATCAAAGCATTCTTGAAACGGGATTTTAGCTTTGAGTATATTTCGTTCAAATTTTTTCCAACCACTGAACATTTATCTTTTTTTATAAAATATTTCGGAAGTGTCGCCATGCACTCACTGACTGTTTGCTTCCTTTCCGCCAAAAGTTCCAGAACCAGAGACAAAGTTGTAAAACTATCGCGCGTAAAATTTATGGCGGGGTAAATAACCCCACCGTTTCCTTCACCGCCGATAACAGCATTGCTGTTGATTATTCCTTCCGCTACATTCGGTTCTCCGACTTTTGTGCGGATACAAGGGCTGCTATATTTTTTTGCTATGTCCACATTCATCTGTGAAGTAGATAAATTTATGACGACCGTCCTTCCGGGATTTTTCGACAAAACATTTTCTATTCCGAAAGCCAGACTGTATTCTTCGGAAATTACTTCTCCTTGTTCATTTACTATCACTAATCTGTCGGCGTCAGGGTCGTGCACGAAACCGAGATCCGCTTCCGATTTTTTGACCAATATTCCTATTTCACTCAAATTTTCCTTAATAGGTTCGGGTCGATGGGTAAATTTTCCATTCGGGATGTTATTAAGGGAAATCAATTCCACTCCCAGTTGTTCAAAAAGATACGGGTCCATAACGCAGGCGGAAGCATTTATCATATCGACGGCTACTTTGAATTTTCTGGCGCGAATTGCCTCTACATCTATGTGAGCTAAAATTTGATCGGCATGTTCTTTTGTGAAATTAGGAATGTTCATAATAATTGTTTATTTTTTTTACCTCTTCCGCGGTAGTAAAAAAAGCTTCTTTATTGACGAATTTTAAGCCGTTATACTCTATCGGATTATGAGAAGCGGTAATAATGATGGCTCCGTCGTATTTATGTTCGCGGACAGAAAACAGGACCGTCGGAGTTGGCAGTATATCTCCGTCGATGGCTTCCGCTCCTAGATTTTCCAATTCTTTTAAAATAACCTTCTTAATTTCCGGACCACTCTCGCGTCCGTCACGTCCTATCAGAATGGCCGGCTTTTCTTTTCCAGAATCTTCTTTAGTGAAAAGAAAAAAAGCTCGAGTATATCTCGCAATTATTTCTTCCGTCAAGGTTTGTTTCCATATTCCTCTGTATCCGGAAACATTCAGTTCTGGTTTCAATGGCATCACTATATTTTAACATTTTTTGTGGAGATGGGGGAAATTGAATCCCCGTGCAGAAGGTTTTTGCCAAGAAATCCACATGCGTGGCCTGTTTTTGTTTTAGATTAAAAAATTATTAAACGGGCAAAATATTTTTTAACCGATTCCCTTTGTTTTGCCCCGACGTCAGGAAATCGTCGAGGCTATCCCGATAATATTATGCCCAACTCCCATATATCGGAAGTCTATGAGAGGGACATCAGCTTACGCCGAAGCGGAAACTGAAGCGAAAGCAAAGTCCGCCGAACCGAAGTAAGGAGAAACAATTGCTCTGACTTTAGAAGCTAATTTTGCAATTAACATTTGAACGAATTTTAACGAGATTGCGTTCATTCTCGGCATGCATCTTTGCAAGTAGACCCACTGTCTATGCCTTGCATCCCCATATTTTTATTTTTCAACGTTCTTTCTTGTCAGCCTTTAGCTGAATATTCTCTCCTGATTTCGCGGTCAGTTTCGCGTTTTTTAATGCTCTCGCGCTTGTCCTGTTTCTTCTTGCCTTTAACCAAAGCGATTTCCACTTTGATTTTTCTTCCTTTATTATACACTGAAATCGGCACTATTGTCAAACTTTTATTTTTCTCGCTGCCGGCCAGCGTGGCTATTTCTTTTTTGGTAAGCAGAAGTTTCTTGTTTCGCAACGAATCGTAATCCTTTAAAGTATTATTGGGCTGATAAGGCGGAATGCCGGCGTTGATTAAAAAAGCTTCGCCTCCGCGGATAACAACAAAAGCGCCTTCTAAAGACATTCTTCCACTTCTGACCGATTTGACTTCCATACCCAAAAGCTCAATACCGGCTTCGTATTTTTCTAGAATTTCGTAATTAAATCTCGCTTTTCTGTTTTCCGCATATTGAGCCATAGAATAATCTTAACATATTTTTTATTTTAAAATCTTGGTATAATTAAACGTTATGAAAAACGAAGTTCTGATTAAACCTAGCAAACCTATCATAGTAGAAGCTCCTTTAGGTTGCGGAATTTGGTTGAATAAAAATCAGATAGATTATGGTAATTTAAGGTCAAGAAAAGAATTAAAAGGATTTAGGAAACAAACAAATAGACACATAACTATAATAGGCGGAAAATTATCGAGAAAAATTAAAGATATTTTTAATAAACTTTCTGTATCGGAAAGAAAAAAGAAACTGGCTGAGTTTAAATCCATTTTAAAAAGTCTAAATTGGAAATATATTCAAAAAGATATTTATTTTATAAATAAAAAATCATATTTTGGAAATTCAAAAGTTTTAGAACATAGAAAATCTTATATTAGAACAATCGAAATGCCGGATATTCATATTTTTTACAAAAAATTAAATATTTTATTAAAAGCTCATATAGCCGAACAATTTCCTCACATTACTCTTTTTACTAAAGGAGAAAGAAAAAATACTGATTTCTATGGAATACCAATACCTTCCAAAACCGAATTCAAAAAACTTCATCCTATAAAAATTGAAGACTGACTTCTGGATAGCAAAACTGTTTTTTATAACAATGTTTTTTCTTTTGTTTTGCTTTGGTTTATGATATTCTTGATTTATGAAAAATGAAATGCGGATAACTCAGTTGCTTTCTAAGCAAGGGATTGAACATAACGAGTCGAAGCAAGTAGAGCTGACGGAAAATATTTTTGGGCAACTGGCTGCGGTAGAGCGTTTTTTGCCTAAATCTGTTCGACCACTGCACCGAGCTTTTTTGGAGGGCATTAGCCAGAAATATATTTTTCATGATTTGGAAAGACTTTTAAGTATTTGGGTGCCCGAGCAAGATGATAAGAGAAAAAAGATTTTAAAAGAAGGGCATACTTCTTTGTCTAAAATTGCCGAGTTAGGATATAGGTTGCAGAAGAATGGATTAAATATTCCTTGGATTAATCCCAGAGCTGATGAGCTGTTGGCTGAAGAACAACGCAAATTGGAAGTTGGAGAGGAAGTTGGTCAAGTTAATCTATATCGTAGTCTTGAAGAAAAGCAGATGCTGGAGTTAATTGCCAAACATGACGCTATGAAAGCGGTGCTTGGGTATCAACAGGCCAAGCAAGCTGGTCGGCGATTACCTTTGTCTGATGAACGGCGGGACGACTTTGAACATATTTTATATAAATTAAAAAATATGCCAATCGAGGTTAGAAATGATTTAGAGAAAATAGTTAAAGATGATAATTATTATCACAAATCGTTGGCTAGTTTACAAAACCAATTACAAAAGAAATTAGCAAATACAGCAGAGTCAAAATTGGCTGCCTAGATAATTTTTTGGAATTATTTCATTTCTATATTTTTTGTGCTATGATGTTGAATCATGGATTTCAATTTTTTGGACCAAAAAGAGCTGAAAAATAAGGGCAAAAGGATGAAAGAAAATCCGAAGTTTTCTGGCAGCATGCTCGGAGCTGTTTTGATTTTTATGACTATCACGGCCCTGTACTTGGTTATTTCCGGCAATCCGCAAAACGTGCCGGAAATTCCCGTTTCCGATTTGGCCAAAAGCATTTCAGCCGGTAATGTAAAAAGTATTCTGGTTGAAGGGGAAAAACTGACCATTACCTACAAGGACGATTCCATAAAAACTTCCAAGAAAGAAACCGAGTCTTCTCTTTCGCAGACCCTTTTCAATTATGGGGTAAAACCGGAAGCTCTGGCCGCGACCAACATAGAAGTTAAAAATGAAAATGGTTTTTGGTATTGGCTTATGAACGTCTTACCGTTTCTTTTGCCGGTTGTCTTTATTGTGTTTTTCTTTTGGTATCTTTCACGGCAAGTCAAAGGCGCGGGTATGCAGGCCTTTACCTTCGGACAATCCAAGGCCCGCATTACCGACCCGAACGACAAAAATAACAAAGTGACTTTTAAAGACGTGGCCGGATGTAAGGAAGCCAAAGAAGAATTGAAAGAAATCGTGGACTTTTTGAAAAATCCGAAAAAGTTTCTGGATATCGGAGCCAGAATTCCGAAAGGGGTGATTCTGACCGGAGCTCCGGGAACAGGAAAAACGCTTCTTGCGCGAGCCGTGGCGGGGGAAGCGGGGGTTCCGTTTTTCCATTTATCCGGAAGTGAATTCGTGGAAATGTTTGTGGGTGTTGGAGCCTCCCGCGTGCGTGATCTTTTCAAAATGGCCAAGAAAGCCGCGCCGGCGATCATATTTATGGACGAAATCGACGCCATCGGAAGAACCCGCGGAGGCGGATTCGGAGGGGGCAATGACGAACGCGAACAGACTTTGAATCAAATCTTGGTGGAGATGGACGGTTTCGAGCCGAACGAAAAAGTGATTGTCATGGCGGCTACCAACCGGCCGGATGTGCTGGATCCGGCGCTGATTCGTACCGGAAGGTTCGATAGAAAAGTTCTGCTTGATTTGCCGGACCGCGTAGATCGCGAGGAAATTCTGGGAATTCATTCGAAAATGAAACCGCTGGCCGAGGATGTGAACTTAAAACTTATCGCCGAAAGAACCCCGGGATTTTCCGGCGCGGATTTATATTCTCTGATGAACGAAGGAGCGATTTTGGCGGCCCGCGAAAATCGCAAGAAAGTTTTCCAATTCGATTTGATTCGCGCCATTGAGAAAGTGATGCTGGGTCCCGAAAGAAAAAGCCATCTACTTTCCAAAAAAGAAAAAGAAATTACCGCCTACCATGAAGCGGGACATGCACTGGTTGCTTCGGTCCTTCCGCATGCCGATCCGGTCCATAAAGTTTCAATTATCGCCCGGGGCAATGCCGGAGGATACACTTTAAAATTGCCTTTGGAAGAAAAAAGATTGCAATCCAAAAAAGAATTCATAGACGATATCGCCATGTCTCTGGGCGGATATGTGGCGGAGAAAATGATTTTCGGGGACATCACCACCGGACCGTCCAGCGATTTGCAAGTGGCCACCAATTTAGCCAAAGCCATGGTCACCCGCTGGGGAATGTCCGATTTGATCGGTCCGGTTACTTTGGGAAATGAGGGGGGAAAATTGGCTTGGGGTGAAATCAGGGAAGAAGGATATTCGGAGACGGTTTCCACCAAAGTTGACGCCGAAGTCAGGAGAATTATAGATGATGGAATAAAATCCGCCGAGAAAGTTTTGCATGAACACAAGAAAGCGCTCCGAGCTATCGCCCATAAGCTGATAGAAGTTGAAACTTTGGAGCGGGATGAGTATGATAAGATAATTATCGCTCACGGCATAATACCTAAAAAACGCGACGAAGCAAAGTTGGAAATAAAGTCATGAAAAACACAAAAAAATTGGGCGTGTAGCTCAGTTGGTAGAGCGTTCGTCTTATACACGAATGGCCGGGGGTCCGAATCCCTCCACGCCCACAAGTCCTAGGTTCTCAACCCGCAAAAGCTACGCTTTAGGCGTTGCTGGCAGGGAATCCTAGAGGACGGACATTATTCAAAACCAACGGCACAGCCGTTAGAAAGAGAACTTGCCTGACTTTATAGGATTTGCTATACTAAAGGTCTAAAGGTTAATTACTAATTTTTAATCATATGAATAGAATAAATTTTGCGAACATAATTTTAGTGGGTGCGGTTGCTTTTTTGCTTGGCGGAATTTCTCAAGTATATGCCGTTCCAGCGGCCTCAAACAAAACAAATATTACCGCCGAAATATTAAGCGTCCAACAGATTGATTCTTCCAGTAACTTTGCAAGTAACTATGTCAGAATATTGGAAGTAAGGGTAATAAAATATGAAAGTGTCGAAAGCGCTTTCAGTGTCCCCGATGAACTGAAAGTATATGTTCATAAATGGACAAATGATTTGGCAATCGTTGATAAGCTGGAAAGGGGGCAGACAATTACTGCAACCATATCATATTCCGGTGATGAGCGGGGCGGTATGTGGGATATTAGAGAGATTAAAATTTCTACTTCCACACAAACTCAGTGCGAGATCGGGAAGATTTATGACAATACCGCAGTAAGTCCAGTTTCTTGTTCGTGCCCAGCGGGTTATCAATTCGAAACCGTCGAAATAGGGTGGGGGCCTTGTCCTGCTGCCGGCATGAGTGATTGTCCCGCGACAAAATTAAAGTGTGTTGCCGAGACTGGAGTACCTACCGGCACAAACAAACCCG
>CAYIHB010000030.1:3349-7245 GCA_964363165.1 uncultured Candidatus Saccharibacteria bacterium | reverse complement strand
GGAATTGAACCGCCGTATAAGAGTTTTGCAGACTCTTGCCTTACCACTTGGCGACCAGGCCATAATATTTTGAGTCTACACAGACTCTTGTCAATTACCCAGTTCGCTACGCTCATGCCACTTGGCGACCAGGCCATACTTAGATATTACTTTTCTCCGAGTAATTCGTCAATTTTTTGCCTGTTTTTTTCCCCATAATCTATTTGCGCGTCAATAAAGGGAATAGTTTTTATTTTTATGTTTTTCTTCAGATATTCGCGCAATTCCCCGCATTTGCGTTTTACAAAAGCCAAGGCATCCTTTTCTTTTTCATCGGGAAATACCGTTATAAAAATTGTCGCGCGTTTCAGATCGGGAGAAACGGTGCAAGAGATGACTGTAATTAAAGAAGTGTCATTGTTTTCACGTTCCAGAAATTGAGCCCCCAGTTCCTTGATAAGATTCGCAACTTTTTCATTTCTTTGCATAATTATTTACTCTTGCGTGATATTGAATGATTCAACCACATCTCCTTCCGCCATTTCGATTTTTGATTCGATCATCATGCCGAATTCCGCGCCTTCTTCAACTTCTTTCACTTTTATTTTGCTTTTTTCCAAATTGACTACTCTTCCACGCCCTATTTCAAACCCTCGGCGCGTAATTTTTACGACCTTGTCCAAAGTCATTCGTCCGCTCAAAACCTTGCCACCGACTATCTGGCGCTCCTTGGTCCGGCTGAAAACTTTGAGAATTTTAGTTTTACCGATTATTTCTATTTTCTCTATTTTTGGTCTCCTGTTTTCCATTTCGGTTTCGAGCCATTCGGCCATTTTATAGATAATATCGAAGAAAGAGATTGTTATGCCCCTTTTGTTGGCAAGCTCTATGGCGCTCTTGTCTATTTTTACGTTAAATCCGATGACCAGTATATTTTCACCTCCGCTTATTGTTTTTATGTCCGATTCCGAGATGGGGCCCACGCCTTTTTGCACAATTTTGAATTCCGCATTTTTACCCCCCGTGGCGTCAAGCTTATGATTTATTTTATCAACCTCTTTCTCGACGGCTTCTATTGAACCTGAAATATCGGCTTTCAGTATAATCGGAATTATTTTTTTATTTACATCCGCGTCGCTCTGCGGAACATCCCGGGCGGGTGCTTTTTCTTTTTTCCATTCTTCCATGTATTTTTCCGCGTCTTTCCTGCTTTTAAAAGATTTGAATTCCGCTCCTATCCTGGGTATTTTACTGAATCCAACCAGACGTACGGGAGAAGAAAAAGTTGCCTCATCTATGGTTTTACCCATAAAATTTTCGATAATATTGGTGGAACAAACACTGTCTTCCGCCACTACCGTCGTTCCTTTTTTCAGCGAGCCATTTTTTATAATCAAGGTTGCCTGAATTCCGCGCCTGGAATCAAGATTTGCCTCAAGCACGAAACCGGAAGCAAGTTTGCTCTTTTCGCCGTTGAAGTTTTCCATTAAGGCCATGGTGTTGATCAGCGAAAGCAAATTATTTACGCCCGCGCCCGTTTTTGCCGAAATTTCGATAAATGGAATCTTGCCGCCGTAATTTTCCAGATAGATTTCGTTTTCGGCCAGTTCCGTTTTTGTTTTCTCGATATTTGCGTTTGTTTTGTCTATTTTATTTATCGCGACAATACAGGGAATTTTATTTGATACTATAGTTTTCCAAGCCTCGACCGTTTGAGTTTTTACCCCGTCTTCCGCCGAAACGATTAAAATGGCAATATCGGCAATTCGCGCTCCGCGTTCGCGCATTTTCGAGAAAGATTCGTGCCCCGGCGTATCGATGAAGGTTATTTTTTTTTCCTGTCCTCCGTCCGTCTGTGTGTGTACGACCTCGTAGGCGGAAATATTTTGCGTGATTCCCCCCACTTCTTTTCCGGCCACATTTGTCTTTCTTATATAATCCAGAAGCGTCGATTTACCGTGGTCAATATGGCCCATAATTACCACCACCGGCGGTCTTTCTATGTTTTTTTCTTCTTTTTTTTTATCCATTTTTTATACCTTGGCTTTATTCAGCACTTCCTTTTCCTCGGTAGTGAGTTCGTATTCCGATCTCCCGTTTTTAACCGGCTTGGCAAAAATGCTCATCCTTTCGCGGGAATACAAGCTTGAAAAAACCACGCCGTCTCCCTCTTCGTTCAACATTCCGACCGCAAAACTTTGATTACTGCCCTGATCGGGGAAAGGGTTAAAACGTATAGTTTCGAGGCCCCTTATGCTTTTTTTCAATTTTTTATTTACTTCTTCAAGTTCTCTTTCGATTTTTTCTTTTGCTGATTTTAATTTTGAGATATTATCTTCCAGAATCATTATACTTTCCTCCAAATCTCTCGCTTTTTTGCCGGAGAAAAATCTTTTTAAGCGCTTTTCCGTCCCGATAGCCCAAATAACGCCCAGAAGAATGGAGAGAATAACGACTCCAATAAAAATAATTTCGAACTTTATATTCATACGTTTTCAATATATACTATTTTAATGGCAAAATCAAACGAGAATCGAAAGAAGAATATTAGGAAAATATATTTGGACTACGCGTCAGGATTAAAAGCCAATCCGAGTTCCATACATGCGGAGGGGGTAAAAACGAAAATAAAGCTTCAAAGTGCGCGCAAGAAAATCTCCGGTATTTTGAAAGCTCGGCCTGTCGAAATAATTTTCACAAGCGGAGGTACGGAAAGCAATAATCTCGCGATACAGGGCGTGGTTTGGGCTTGGCGTGAAAAAATACCTGCCCGCAATGCTTATAGCATAGCTATTGCAGGCGGGTCGGAAAAAAAATTACCGCACATTATCACCACCAATATAGAACATCCTTCAGTATTGGAGACTTGCAGAATGCTTAAAAAAAGAAAACTGGCGGAAATTTCGATAGTGCCGGTGGAAAAAAACGGGATAGTGGATCCCAAAAAAATTAAGAAAGAAATAAAAGAAAATACCGCACTGGTATCGGTAATGTATGCCAATAACGAAATTGGCACAATACAGCCCATTCGCGAAATTGCCGGAGAAATAAGACATTACAATAAAAACAACAGGCAAGACCTGTTTTTTAACAGGTCTTGCCTGTTTCATACTGATGCCGTGCAGGCGGCCAATTATTTGGATCTTAACGTGGGAAAACTCGGAGTGGATTTGCTTTCGTTATCCGGTTCAAAAATCGAAGGAGCGGGAAGGGTTGGAGTGCTCTATAAAAAGAAATCCGCGCCGATTACGGCAATATTCGGAGGAGGAGACCAGGAATCTGGACTGCGTCCCGGAACCGAAAATTTTCCGGAAATTTTGAAATTTTCCGAAGCTTTGGAATCGGCGCAAATAATAAAAGAGAAGGAAACAAAACGCCTGGTCCGACTCAGAAATCATTTTTTTAACAAAATGAGACATTCTCACATTCTCAAGAATGTTGGAATGTTATTCAATGGCGATTTGGAAAACAGATTGCCGAATAATATAAATATCACCTTTCCAAAAATCCCGAGCGATTTGTTGGTAATCGAACTTTCGTCAAAAGGCGTGATGGCATCATCAAAAAGCGCCTGTGAAAGTTCCCGCAGGGAGGGTTCGTATGTCATAGAAGCTATACGTCCCGAATCGGATCCGGAAATCGGCGGAGTGCGTTTTTCTCTTGGAAGAGAGACCTCCAAGGCCGATATCGACTATACAATCGGAGTTTTATCCAAAATTTTACTTAGGCTAAAAAAGTGGAAATAGAGTTGACACGTGTGATATAATCAAAATATGGACGTAAAAGATTTAAATAAACCACAGCTTATAATGCTTGCACTATTGCTTTCTTTTATTACTTCAATTGCAACAGGTATTGTAACAGTAACTTTAATGCAACAGGCGCCACCCTCGGTGACTATACCTATTAATCGTGTT
>CAYIHB010000030.1:0-3339 GCA_964363165.1 uncultured Candidatus Saccharibacteria bacterium | reverse complement strand
CAACAGGCGCCGACATCTTTTACCGTGCCCGTCAATCGTATCATTAAACAGACTGTTGAAAAAATTCAACAGGTGGAAGGCAAGACCACGGTGCAGACGGTAGTTGTGAAAGAAGAAGATTTGGTGGTAGACGCCATCGCCAAAAATCAGTCAGCCATTTTTTATATATCCAAAGAAGTTGCGGACATAGACGGAAAAATAATAGAAGTTTCTGCGGGACGCGGATTTGTGGTTTCCAATGATGGAATTATTGCGGTTGACAGCGCTCTTGCCACAGGTGCCGGCGTTTTTTACGCAAAAAATGACGGTGGAAAATTTAAAACGGAGTTTATTTATCTGGATAAAAGCGGATTTTCACTGTTTAAAATAGGTGCACCGCTTGATGAAAAAAATAAACTTACTTACGTTCTTCCAACTTTTGGAGATTTAAGCAAAATGAAAATAGGACAAAAGGTCATGGTTTTGGGCAACACAATATCCTCTTTTATTTTTGATGGAAACAAGGATTTGAAAATTAACGTAACCAAATCAAATGCAGGAGCGCCGGTGCTTAATCTGGACGGAGAAGTTTTGGGAATTGCCTTGTCCGGGGATACGACCTCTTTTGCCCCGATTGATTCTATTGTCGGAGCCTTAAAACCAAAAGATGCGACTGTCCCGCCCAATGGGCAGACGACAAACGGCACAAAAACGCCGTAGAAATTTGTTTTTTCTTTACCAATTTTTCACTTTATAAACTTTATACTTTATAAACCGCCTTATGCCACCACTTCATAGATTTACAACTAAATCGAAAGATGCAATCAAAAAAGCCCACGAGCTGGCCATTGAACGCGGGCAAAATCATGTCTCTTCCTTGCATCTGCTTGCCGCCTTATTACTGCAGGAAGAAAGCATGGTCAATTCTATTTTGGATAAATTGGAAATAGATACCGCATTTTTAACCGATTCTATTTTGGAAGCAATCGAATCGCCGGAATCCAGCAGCACTCTTTCTCCGGCCTATCAAATTTACCTCAATCCCGATTTGGCGCAGGTCATAGAACATTCGGTAAAATTGGCGGAATACATGAAAGATGATTTTGTTTCAACCGAGCATCTTTTTATAGCGATGCTGGAAGTGGCCGGGGAAGCGCGCGAGCTTCTGGCTCGTTTCAGGATTTTAAAAGATCCGGTGATGAAAGTGCTGGAAGAGCTTCGTAGCCAGAATATTACCGACGTAACGGAGCCGAAAAAATTCAGATTGCTTTTGAGATACACCCGTAATCTGACCAAATTGGCGAAAGAAGACAAATTAGATCCGGTTATCGGACGGGACAATGAAATAATGCGCATCATCCAAATACTTTCCAGCAGGACAAAAAATAATCCTATTTTAATAGGCGAAGCCGGTACCGGTAAAACAGCGGTGGTGGAAGGCCTGGCGGAACGCATTGCGAAAAGCAATGTTCCCGAGTCCTTGAAAGAAAAGGAACTTGTTTCTCTCGATTTGGGTTCGCTTATAGCCGGTACAAAATATCGGGGAGAATTCGAGGAAAGACTGAAGGGCATTATGAAGGAAATAGAAAGAGCCGACGGGAAAGTGATTCTTTTTATCGACGAGATCCATACTATCGTCGGCGCCGGAGGTTCCGAGGGTACAATGGATGCCTCAAATATGCTGAAACCAGCGCTCTCTCGCGGAGAGTTGCGGGCGATAGGCGCGACAACCCTGAAAGAATATCAAAAACATATTGAAAAAGATCCGGCCTTGGCTCGACGTTTCCAGCCCGTTTATATCGACGAGCCCAGTGTGGAGGACACAATTACGATACTCCGTGGTCTGAAGGAAAAATATGAACTCTTTCACGGGGTTAGGATTACCGATGATGCTATAATTTCAGCGGTCAATCTTTCCACTCGCTATGTCACGAACAGATTCCTACCGGACAAAGCCGTGGACCTTATTGACGAAGCTTCTTCTTCTTTGAAAATCGCGCTGGAAAATAAACCTCCGGTTTTGGAAGACGCGCATAGAAAAATAATGTATTTGGAAATTGAGAAAGAGGCGCTTAAAAAGGAAATTGAGAACAATTCCAAAGAAGATAAAACCACAAAAAGCAGAATAAAAGAAATAGACAAGGAAATCGCAAATCTGCACGAAAAAACAAAAGAACTTGAATTAAAATGGCAAAATGAAAAAGAAACCGTGGTTGAAATCCGTTCAATCAAGAAAGAACTTGATGCTCTACGTCTTTCGGCTGAGGATGCCGAGATGAAATCGGATTTGTCCCGCGCCGCGGAAATACGTTATGGCAAAATACCAACTTTGAAAAAAAATTTGGAAGTAAAACTTTTACGTCTAAAGAAACTTCAAAAATCTCGGAAAATTTTAAAGGAAGAAGTGACGGCCGAGGACATAGCGGAAGTTGTGGCTCGCTGGACCGGCATCCCGCTTACCAAGATGCTTGAAGAAGACCGTGCAAAACTACAAAGAATGGAAGAAGAGCTGAGGAAAAGGGTAATAGGCCAAAACGAAGCCATAAAGCGCGTTTCCGATGTGATTCGACGCTCGCGCGCGGGCATAGGAGACCCCAACAGACCGAACGGTTCCTTCATATTTTTGGGTCCGACCGGAGTCGGTAAAACGGAACTGACCAAGGCTCTGGCGCAATTTATGTTCAATGATGAAAGCGCGCTTATCCGAGTGGATATGTCCGAATATATGGAAAAACACTCAATATCCAAACTTATAGGCTCTCCACCCGGATATGTCGGTTACGACGAAGCGGGACAGCTGACCGAATCGGTCAGGCATCGCCCGTTTTCCGTGATACTTTTTGATGAAATCGAAAAAGCCCATCCGGAAGTTTTCAATATGCTGTTGCAAGTTATTGACGAAGGAAGACTGACCGATGGAAAGGGGAGAGTGGTTAATTTCAAGAATGCCATCATTATTCTGACCTCGAATATGGGTTCGCAATTCATAGACAAAATGGAATCAATCGGATTTTCCAATAATTCCAATAAGCAGGATTACAGCAATATGAAAGAGAAGGTAATGGAGGCGATGAAAGACTATTTCCGTCCGGAATTCATAAACCGCCTGGATGAGATTATCGTTTTTGATATTCTCTCGGAAGAAGCTATCAAGGAAATAGTCGATTTGCGGATAAAAGTGGTAAAGGAGAGACTTCTGGCCAAAGAAATAGATTTCAAGGTTTCCGACGAAGCACTCTCGTATTTGGCCAAAGAAGGATATGACCCGCATTTCGGCGCCCGTCCGCTGAACCGCCTGATTCAAAATAAAATACTGAATCCAGTCGCTTCGCATATGATTTCAAATGACGTGAAGAAAGG
>CAYIHB010000029.1:0-7267 GCA_964363165.1 uncultured Candidatus Saccharibacteria bacterium | reverse complement strand
ATAGGAAACAGCGTCCCGAAAGTGGATCTGGAAAAGAACTTGAAAATTTATTCGGCTTTGGAAAAAGCGATAGATGAAAAACTGGTCGCCTCTTCGGTTTCTCTGACTTCCGGCGGATTGGCGGTAGCCCTGGCTAAGGCTTCTATCGGAGGAATGCTGGGGTGCAAAGTTTCTTTGTCGGATATTTCGGGCAAGATTTCCTCGGCGGATTCCGCGCTATTTTCCGAAAGCCAGGGCAGAATACTGGTCTCCATCCTGCCTAAGAATATTTCCAAATTTAAAAAAATAATGCAAGACATTGCCTGCAGAAAAATAGGGCAAGTTTCCAAAGATGCCAAATTCATAATTACCGATGCAAACAATAAAAAAGTAGTAGAAACGAATATCAAAAAACTTCACACTCTTTACCATAGCTTTTCAGAAAAAATGAAATGAAAAATAAAAAATTAAAATTTAAAAAACCAAAAGTTATAATATTGTCCGGATACGGGCTCAATTGCGAGGAGGAAACAAAGTTCGCTTTTGAAAAAGCGGGAGGTAAAGCGGACATCGTGCATATAAACGACTTGATTGCCATGCCGGAAATGCTTTTCGAATATCAGATAATGGTTTTCCCGGGTGGTTTTTCTTATGGTGACGACACCGGCAGCGGTAAAGCTTACGCCAATAAACTGAAGAATCATTTATCCGAACAATTACAGAAATTTTTGTCGCGCGACACTCTGATGATAGGCATCTGCAACGGTTTCCAGATACTGACAGCTTTGGGAATATTGCCGGGAGCGCTGACTTATAATAAAAACGGCAAATATCTGGACCGCTGGGTGGATTTGAAAGTTAAAGGCAAGAGCCCCTGGCTTACAGGCATTAAAAATATTTCTTTGCCTATCGCTCACGGTGAAGGACGCTATATTACCGAGGGTGAAAAATATCAGGTCGCCTTCACTTATAAAAAGGGAGAGATTTGCAAGTTTCAGAATCTGGAGAAAAATCCAAACGGTTCCATGCACGACATCGCCGGAATATTAGGGTATAATGGGCGGGTGCTCGGAATGATGCCTCATCCGGAACGGGCCATGTTTTTCCACCACTCGCCCCTATGGCAGATTAAGAAATTAAAAGGGGAGTTGAAAAAAGAAGGAGATGGAATTTTATTATTTAAAAATGCTATTGAATATTTCAGAAAATGAATGACGAAAACAAACTAAACGAAAAATGCGCTGTTTTCGGTATTTTTAATGCTCCGGGCATAGCTTCCCGTCAGGCATATTTTGGATTGTTCGCCCTGCAGCACCGCGGGCAGGAGCAGACGGGCATAGTTTCCACCGACGGCAAAAAAATATTTTTTCACAAGGGTTCTGGATTGGTCAGCCAAGTTTATACGGAAAAAATAATTAAAAAGCTTTCGGGTTTTGCCGCCATTGGGCACAATCGCTATTCAACTTCCCGCGGTACCAGCGCAAAACACGCCCAGCCGATTATTTTCAACAACACCGTTTCGTTCGCCCATAACGGAAATTTGCCTAGCACCAAAGCCTTGGAAAAATTTCTGAAACAGAATAAAGTAAAAACAAGAGGGGATTCAGACTCGGAACTGATGGCCAAAGCTATCGGTTTTTATATGAGAAAAGGAATGTCTTTATCAAAAGCTATAAAAAAATCCTATCCTCTTTTTACCGGGGCATTTTCCTGCGTGGCGCTTTCAAGTAAAGAATTGGTTGCTTTTCGGGACCCGCGGGGCATCCGTCCCCTCATTTTAGGTAAAAACGGCAACGAAACTATTATCGCTTCGGAATCCTGCGCTTTGAGAACAGTCAGCGCCACACTCTTGCGCGATGTGATGCCAGGAGAAATGATAATAATTTCAAAAAACGGTATGAGAAGCGAAATACTGACTAAAGCCGAACCAAAGTTTGATATTTTTGAATTTGTTTATTTTTCCAGACACGACAGTATAATCTTGAGTAAGTCTATTTATGAAGTCCGCAAAAATTTTGGGAAGATGCTCTACAAAGAACATCCAAAAATAAAAATCGATCTTATCGTGCCAGTACCGGAAACTTCCATTCCAGCGGCAATCGGTTATTCCCAGGCATCCGGCGTCCCTTTTGAAATGGCTCTGAATAAAAATCGTTACATTCACCGCACTTTTATCGAACCTTTGCAGATGGATCGCGATAAGAAAGTCAAAATGAAATTATCTATACTTAAAAATCTCATAAAAAATAAGCGCGTAGGAGTGGTAGATGATTCTATAGTCCGCGGAACCACTTCCAAACAAATAGTCAAAATGCTTTTCGAGGCCGGGGCCAAAGAGGTTCATTTCCTTGTCGGTTCCGCCCCCGTCAGATTCCCGGATTTTTACGGCATAGATACTCCCAGGCAAGAGAACCTTATTTCCGCGCAAAAAACTATAGAAGAAACCAGAAAATATCTGGGAGCCACATCTTTGTCGTTTCTTTCCATAGACGGAATGGTAAAAGCCACCGGTTTACCGAAAAAAAGATTTTCTCTTTCCGCTTTTGACGGAGAATATCCATTACCCATTTTTGAACACGAAAAAGAAATAAGTTATAAATATAATATATGCGAATAGCCTTGCTCATATCCGGCGGAGGAACAACAATGGAGGCAATTATAAAGGCCGCCCGGAACGGCAGGCTGAAAAATATAGTTCCGGCATTAATTATTACAAACAATGTAAATGCTAGAGGAATCGTTAAGGCCAGAAATCTAGGTATTCCGGAAAAAGATATATTGCTTATCAACCCGAAAGATTTCCAAACTAGGGAAGAATTCGGGGGAAAAATAATAGAAGAGTGCCAAAAGCGGAATGTTGAATTGATAGGTCAATACGGCTGGATGGTAATGACTCCGGAAAACGTTATAAAAAAATTTGAAGGAAAAATAATTAATCAGCATCCGGGGCCTTTAGATACGGGAAGGTCCGATTTTGGGGGGGCTGGAATGTTCGGCCTGCGCGTGCATCAAGCCCGACTTGAATTCGTTAAGAGAACCAAGCGTGATTTTTGGACGGAAGCCACTACTCATTTCGTAACAAAAGAATTTGATAAGGGGGCTATAATAAAAAGAAAACAAGTTCCGATATTCTTAGAAGACACGGCGGAAATATTACAAGCTAGGGTACTTCCAGTGGAACATCAAGTCCAGATTGAAGCCCTAAAGGATTTCAGCCAGGGAAAAGTACGGGAATTTCACCGCCAAACTCCGCTGGTTTTGCCAGGCGAAGAAAAAATATTGGAAGAATGCAAAGAATCGGCGATAAAAATGTACCCCAACGGCTAACATTCCAACATTCTTGAGAATGTAAGAATGACAAATTATGGAAAACAAACAGAAAATTTTAATAATCGGAGGCGGAGCGCGCGAGCACGCCATCGGATGGAAAATAAAACAATCGCCGATGTGCGGAGATCTTTATTTTGCGCCCGGAAACGGCGGAACTACGGAAATAGGAATAAATGTCGACATAAAAGCCACGGACATTAATGCCCTGCTTGAATTCGTAAAAAGAGAAAAAGTTGATTTGACTTTGGCCATACCGGATGACCCGTTAGCCCTCGGTATTGTAGATGAGTTTCAGAGAGAAGGTTTGAAAATTTTTGGGCCGACAAAAAAAGCTGCCCAGCTTGAATCTTCGAAAGCTTTTGCCAAGGATTTTATGACCAGACATAATTTACCGACGGCTAAATTCAGGGTTTGCACCGATTTCAACGAGGCAGTTGCTTATATAAGCATGCAAAAACTTCCAATTGTAATCAAAGCGAGCGGTTTGGCTCTGGGTAAAGGAGTAATTATCGCGCAAACACAAGAAGAAGCGGAAAAAGCACTGGAAGATATTATGGTCAAAAAAATTTTCGGGGAATCCGGAAATGAAGTGGTGATTGAAGAATTTTTGACCGGTCTGGAAATTTCAACGCATGCTTTTTCGGACGGCAAAAGCTATTCGGTTTTTCCGGTCTCGCAGGACCATAAGCGCATAGCAGAAGGCGATACGGGATCGAATACCGGGGGAATGGGAACGATTGCTCCGCTTCCGTTCATTACGGACCAATTTTTGAAAAATATAGAAGAAACGATAATCGCGCCGACTTTGTCTGGAATGAACGAGGATGGAAACACATATGCCGGAGTAATTTATCCGGGACTTATTCTGACAAACGACGGCCTGAAAATTCTGGAATATAACGCGCGTTTCGGCGACCCGGAGACGGAAACTTACATGAGATTGCTGGAAACGGATTTGCTGGAAATTATCAGCGCCTGCGTGGAACAAAAATTAAATGAAATAAAAATAAAATGGAATTCCGGGTTTGCCTGCACCATTATGCTCGCTTCGGCTGGCTATCCGGGTCCTTATCAGAAAGGAAAAATTATCTTGGGAATAAAAGAGGCAGAGCAGAACAAAAACGTCATTGTCTTCCATGCCGGCACGAAAACAGAAGATAATAATCTGGTTACCAACAGCGGGAGAGTTCTGGGAGTAAGCGCCATCGGAAAGAATCTGAGAGAGGCTCTGGAAACTGCCTATGAAGCGGTCTCAAAAATTTCGTTCGAGGGAATGCAATTCAGAAAAGATATCGGCCAAAAAGCTCTTTCATTAAAAAATTAAAGTGATATCATAAAGTTATGAAAAACAAGGTATCGGTAGGCATAATTATGGGTTCGGATTCGGATTTGGAAATAATGGCGGAAGCGGCAAAAGTATTGGAAGAATTCGGTATTTCCTACGATATAACGGTCGGTTCGGCTCACCGCAGTCCTGAATTGGTTCATAAATATGTCGCAAACGCTAAAAATAAGGGAATACAGGTACTAATTGCCGGCGCGGGGGGTTCGGCGCACCTGGCAGGGGTTATAGCTTCTCTCACAACCTTGCCGGTCATAGGTGTACCTATAAAAGCCAAGATCTTAGATGGACTTGATTCGCTTCTTTCGACAGTAAATATGCCTCCCGGGGTGCCTGTGGCCACTGTTGGCATCAATTCGGCCAGGAATGCGGGGTTATTGGCAATCCAAATCTTGGCTCTTTCCGACAAAAACTTGGAGAAAAAATTTATCAATTACAAAAGGAAAATGAGCGACGAAACGGAAAAGAAAGGAGAAAAATTACTAAAAATCGGATATAAAAAATATCTTGAGAAATAAAAAGATAAAAAAACCAAAAAGCGAATATGCCAAAGCGGGAGTGAATTATACTATTATGGAGCCGTTTAAAATGGCGATGATCAAAGCCGGCAAGAAAACGCTTAAATTTCCAAATAAAAGGGGAGTGTATATAAATAAAAACGCTACTCACGCGCACGGAGCGGTATTTGAATATCGCGGAAAACTTTCCCACATTTGGTGTCAGACTCAGGAAGATTTGGGAAATAAAAATTGGATTGCCGAATGGATGTATCAAAAAACCGGTAAATCTTACTACGAATCTATCGCTATTGATACAGCCTTGATCGTGGTAAATGATGTCATTGCCCAAGGCGCTATGCCGGTAGTTTTTACGGATCAACTGGAAGCAAGTCAAAGCGAATGGTATGGAGATAGAAAAAGAGCCAAGGATTTTGCAAACGGACTTTTAAAAATTTGCAAAGAAGTAGGTATGGCTTTGCCGGCTGGAGAATCCGCTAGCGTAACCTATTTGATTAATCCAAAAAGTCCGGTCAAAACTATAGCGAGTCTCTCCGGTTCGGTTATCGGTATTGTTGCTCCCAGGAAAAACCTAATTACCGGGCAAAAATTGACTGTTGGGGACCACATTATAGGAGTAGCTTCATCCGGACTACACGCTAACGGAATCAGCTTGGTTATTAAAAAAGCAATGCAATTACCAAGGCAATTTTTGACAAAACTTCCAAACAGCAAAACTTTGGGCCAGGAGGCCCTCACTCCCACCCGTTCATATGTAGCGCTTATCGAAAATTTACAAAAAAATAAAATTAAAATTCACGCGCTTTTGCCGGGCACAGGAGATGGTGTCGGAAAAATCGCTTTTGACAAGAGGCCGTTTACATACAGGATTCATTCCTGGCTTGCCGTACCGGCATTGTTTAAATTCTTTCATGAAAAACTAAAAGTGCCGCTCAAAGATTGTTTGAAAACTTTCAATTGGGGAGTCGGTTATTATATTTTTGTTCCTAAAGGAGAAGTTGAAAAAGTTTTAAAAGTTGGTAAAAAAGCCGGCTATAAACTGGCTGACATCGGCATTGTAGAAAAAGGAAAAAGAAAAGTTATTTTCGAACCCGGTAACATAACTCTTCAGCCCCCGGGGAAATAATTATCAATAATAAAATATTTTTATGACTATAGAAAAAATAAAAGAGCACATTAAGGATGTTTTGACCGAAACGAACTTTACCAATCTGGGAGAGAAAAAAATCGGTAAAGTGCGGGATATCTACATAAAACCCGATTATATAACCCTCATATCTACCGACAGGCATTCGTCTTTCGACAGAAACATCGCTTTTATTCCTTTCAAGGGGGAAGTTTTGAATCAAATCAGCCTATTTTGGTTCAACCAAACGAAAGATATAATCCAAAATCACCTTTTAAGCGTGCCCGACCCGAATGTAGTCGTGGCGAAAAAATGCAAACCTCTCCCGATTGAGTGCGTCATCCGTGGATACATTACCGGCGTAACGGGAACTTCTCTTTGGACCCATTACCAGAACGGCCAACGGGATTTCGGCAATTTTGTCCTACCCGACGGCATAAAAAAGAATCAAAAACTAGATGAGCCGGTTTTTAATCCTACCACAAAATCGGATGAGCATGACAGGCCCGTTACTCCGGCAGAAATAGTATCCGAGGGATTGCTCTCGAAAGAAATGACCGAGGAAGTAGAAAGGGTAACCAAAGCATTATTCAAAAAGGGACAAGAAATAGCTCTTTCCCGCGGATTGATACTGGTAGATACTAAATACGAATTTGGAATGGATGAAAACGGAAAACTGGTGTTGATAGACGAGATACACACTCCGGATTCTTCCAGATATTGGAAAGCGGGAACTTACCAGGAACGTTTCGATAAAGGGGAAGAGCCGGAATATTTTGACAAGGAGTTTTTGCGCATCTGGTTCAAGGAACATTGTAATCCATATAAAGATAAAATAATCCCCGAAGCACCGGTTGAACTGGTAGCTGAATTGTCCCGCAGATATATTGAAATACACGAAATGATTACCGGCAAGCCGTTTGAACACGATTTCAGTCTTACGACAAAAGAAAGAGTAGTTAAAAATCTTTC
>CAYIHB010000028.1:0-7519 GCA_964363165.1 uncultured Candidatus Saccharibacteria bacterium | reverse complement strand
GTCATTTCTGATTTTGAAGTTACGGAGGAGATGCTTTCCTATCTGATAAACAAAGCGGACAAAATGTCCAAAAAATTCGTCCGACCCAGAGTCTTGATCGGTGTTCCTACTGGCACCACTAACGTGGAAACGCGCGCCGTCTACGATGCCGCCCGTTCGGCCGGCGCGCGGGAGGTATTTTTAGTGGAAGAACCCATGGCGGCGGCTATAGGCATCAGACTTCCGATCAAAGATCCTGTTGGTACTATGATTATAGATATCGGCGGCGGGACTACGGATATTGCGGTTATTTCCTTGGGCGGAATCGTCAGGTCAAAAAATTTGAAAGTTGCGGGCAATAGGTTCAACAATGACATTGTCACCTACATGCGGGATGAATTTAAAATTTTGATCGGCGAAACCACGGGTGAGATGGTCAAAATAGTCATCGGTTCCGTTCTTCCCGGAGAATACATGGAAACGGAAGTGCGCGGGCGCGATCTGTTAACGGGTTTGCCGCGCGAAGTGGTGGTAACGGATGCCGATATTCGCGAAGCGTTTTCGTCATCGGTTAAGGAGCTGATAGACGGCGTAAAAGACGTGCTTGAAACAACGCCTCCCGAAATTCTGTCGGACATAATGCACAGGGGAATTACTCTTTCCGGCGGCGGGGCTTTGTTGCCCGGGCTGGCGGAACTTTTGCAGAATGTTCTTAAAATTCCGGTTTATGTGATAGATGATCCGCTGACAGCCGTTGCCCGCGGGGCAGGCGTTATTTTGGATGACATTCTGTCCTATAATGAAATTTTAATCAGGAATCAAGATGAGTTACCTCCTAGATAAAAAAATAAAAAGGGATAAGTTTTTGAAATATTCGATTTTTGTTGTAATCCTGCTTGTTTTGATTTACTTTAGATCCGGTATTTTCAGCGGGTTTTCCTATGCTTCGTCTTTTGTTTTCCGCCCTGTTTTAATTTTAGGAAACAATATCGGTGAAAAGTTGTTGAATGTCGGTTCTTATTTCTATTTCAAGAAATCCCTTTTTCTGGAAAATGAAGATTTAAAATCGAAATTGAACGAGCAGGAGGCAAGAATGTCAAACTATAATTCTCTACTGGATGAAAATTTAAAGATTAAGGAGACCCTAGGACGCAGGAATGAAAAATCGGAGATGATTTTGGCCAGCATTTTATCCAAACCGAACAAGTCTCCCTACGACACGCTTATCATTGATGTAGGCGCAAAGGACGGCATAATTTCCGGGCAAACGGTTTTTGCCTTGGGAAATGTTCCAATCGGGCGCGTCGCGGAGATTTATTCCAATTCTTCGAAAGTTATATTGTTTTCGAATCCGGGAGAAGTAATCGAAGTGGTTATTTCCGGCAAGGATACTTTTATGCAAATGACCGGACGGGGAGGGGGGAACTTTGAAATGGTCTTACCGCGGGATTTTGCTTTGGAAAAAGGAACGGAAGTGGTTTTGCCCGGCATCACTCCGTATGTTTTGGGAACAGTCCAAACGATAATTTCTGACCCGCGTGATTCTTTCCAGAAGGCTTTGCTCACCAGTCCGGTAAATATTTTTGAATTGAAATTCGTGGAAGTGGAGAAATAATGGAATTCGAAATCGAGAAAAAGCTCAAAAATAGTTTAGGCAGAGCGGGAGTTTTGAAAACTCCGCATGGGGAAATCAAAACCCCGGCTTTTGTGGCGGTGGCGACCAAAGCCACCGTCAAATCTTTGAGCCCGGAGCAGATCAAGGATATTGGCGTGCAGATGGTGCTCGGAAATACTTATCACTTGTATCTGCAACCGGGGGATGAGATTGTCCGCCAGGCCGGAGGCATCGGCAAGTTTATGAATTGGGATGGCCCGACCATGACCGATTCCGGCGGCTTTCAGGTTTTTTCGTTGGGTGCCGCTTACGGTAAAAACCCTGAAGGAAAGCGAGCTTCCTACGGGGCAGGTATTTCTAAGATAATAACTAGAGCCGATTTACTTCTTATTCCGGAAAGATTTGACGATTACGATGCCCCCAGACTTGCGAAAATAGGGCAGGACGGAGTTTCCTTCAAATCCCACCTGGACGGCAGTGTCCATTACATTACCCCCGAAAAATCCATACAAATTCAGCACAATCTGGGCGCGGACATAATTTTTGCTTTTGACGAATGCACCAGCCCTGTGGAAGACTTGAAGTACCAAGAAGAGGCCTTGGAACGCACGCACCGCTGGGCGGAAAGGAGTTTAATTGAACATAAAAAATTAAACAAAGGAAATAAAATTTCTTTGTTTGGAATAGTGCAAGGTGGAAGAAATGAAAGACTTAGAAAAAAAAGCGCTAAGGTTATAAGCAATTTGGATTTTGATGGCTTTGGAATCGGCGGGTCCTTCGCCAAAGAAGATATGTCTTCGGCCGTGAAATGGGTCAATGAGATTTTACCGGAAGGGAAACCGCGGCACTTGCTGGGAATAGGGGAGCCGGAAGATCTTTTTATGGGAATAGAAAATGGAGCGGATCTTTTTGACTGCGTTTTGCCGACGCGGTTGGGAAGAAATGGAACTATCTACACGAAAAATGGGAAAATAAGCATTGCCAATACGAAATACAGAAATGATTTTTCGCCGATCGAAAAAAATTGCGGATGTTATACCTGTAAGAATTATACCAGAAGTTATATCGCGCATCTTTTTCGCGGAAAAGAAATGCTGGCCGGCACGCTGGCCTCTATCCATAATTTATATTTCATTATTCATTTGGTGGATGAAATCCGCCAATCAATTTTGGATGACAGGTTTTTCGAATTCAAGAAAGAGTTTTTGAAGATATACTCAAAAGAGGTTTAAACCCTTTACAATTTTTGACAAGTTGCTATACTGGTTTTTGACTAACTTCAAATTTAATGGCCAAAAGAAAAAAAAAGAAACAGGGAAAAAATTGGAAAAAGTTTTGGAAACTCGGAGCGGACGAATTTAATACCCAGTTTTTTGGCGTGAATAAGGAAGGAAATTTGATAACCACCGAAGGCAACCATATTTACAATCTGCATGGGTTAGCCCAAAAATATGGAACGCCTCTCCAAGTGGTTTTTCCTTTTATACTTGAGGACAGATTAAAAGACCTTATCGGATATTTTCAGGCCTATATAAAAATTTATGGATACAAAGGCAAATTTTTTTACCATTATCCGATGAAAGTAAATCAAAATAAAGATTTTATTTTGCCGCTTCTCTCGGAAGGGGCGAATTTGGAAGTTACCTCTTCTAATGAGCTTTGGATCGTGAAAAAGCTTTGGGAAGGAGAAAAGTTTAATAACAAAATACGAGTCATTTGCAACGGTCCAAAGACGGACCAGTATTTAAGTTTAATAGAAGAATTGCGCTCCAAGGGAATGAATATAGCTCCGATTATTGAGGGTGCGGAAGAAGTTGAAAGACTCTTGAAATATAAGGGTGATATAGGAGTACGAGTGGATCTGGCCGTCAAGGCTGACACACATTGGGATAAAAAGTTCGACCGTTTCGGCCTTTCAGAAAAAGATGTTTTTGATTTACCGAAGATAAAAAACCTGAAAATATTGCATTATCATTTAGGGTCTCAGATTAAAACCCAAAAAAGTATTTTGGAGGGCATAAAACACGCATTTGGAATTTATGTCGAATTGCAAAAAACTCACCCCAATTTGGATACGTTGGACATTGGCGGGGGATTCGGAGTTCCGTATGAAAAGAAAAAATTTTACACAGCCAAAGCCGTTTCCAGCAATATTATAAAAGTTTTGAAAAATTTGTCCGACAAGGCGGGAATAAAGCACCCCAACCTGGCAATTGAATGGGGCCAGTATATAGTCGCTCCGGCCCAGGTAACAATCTATAAAATTATTTCCAAAAAATATATTGACAAGGCCAACGCCAAAGCCTGGTACATTATTGACGGTAGTTTTATAAATGACCTGAAAGATACTTGGGCAGTGCATCAGAAATGGCATGTTATTCCGGCAAATAATATGGCGGGCCCACTGAAGAGAGTTTGGCTTGCCGGAAGTACTTGTGATTCCGATGACAAATATACTGCCGGAGGAGATTATATGCTTCTGCCAAAAATAAATGAGGAAGACCAGTATGTCGCGATTCTTGATACTGGATGGTGTCAAGACGGTCTGGCCTCACATCATTGCTTGCTTTCTCTCCCGGCAAGAATTATTGCGCAGGATGGAGAAATAAAAATTGCTCGCAGACATGAGAGCGCGGAATACATCGGCAAACTTTTTGGTTGGACTAATGGAGACCATAAATAAAATTTTTTTTAATTGGAGTGTAATTATTGTTTTTATTTTTTTATGTTTCCTTTTGATAGAGAATAATTCTTATAAAAATTTTGCGGTAAACAAAATTCAGTATGTTAAAATTGCGGGTGTTACTCTTAAAGTTGAGTTGGCTTTAACTTCGGGAACACAAGAAAAAGGACTTTCTGGAAAAAACAATTTAGAAGAAAATGAAGGCATGCTTTTCATTTTTAACCATACGGACAAATATCCTTTTTGGATGAAGGATATGAATTTCCCGATAGATATTATTTGGATCGGAGAGGATTTGAGGGTGGTTTATATCAAAAAGAACGCGTTGCCCGAATCATATCCGGAAACTTTTACACCCAGTCAAAATGCCAGGTATGTTTTGGAGGTTTTCTCCTCATTTTCTGAAAAGAATAATTTAAAGGAAGGAGACAAGGTGGAATTTTTATCCTCTTAGGGCTTGTTATTTCAGCTTTTAAAAAAATGGCTATTTACAGTCATTTCAAACTGTTTTCTTTATTGTTTTTTCCCGGATTTCCACTCGCCTAAATTATTTTTTAGAAGTATAATCACCCAATGGAAAAGGATGCCGTTTTGACCAGGAAGGAATTGAATAAAATAAAGAATGTCAGAAACAGAGAAGGGGAAATAATCCCCTTTGATTTAAACAAGATCATTGATGCGGTGCAGAAAGCCTTTATCATAACAAATGAAGGGGGAGAAAAAGAGGCGAAAGATGTTGCGAGGAAAGTTTTTCATAAATTAACCCATATAAAAGAAAAAAACGGGGACAAAAAGTTTGTTCCGGCTGTAGAGATGATGCAAGATTTGGTAGAAGCCGAACTTATGGACCTGGGATACTACTCCACCGCGAAATCCTATATTTTATATAGGTCAAAGAGAGCGGAACTGAGACGGGAAGTGGGTACTGTTCCTCTTGAAAGCAAAAAAGTTTTTGACGAATCAAGCTCCTATTTCGTAAGTTCTTACGAGGAGTTTATTTTTTACAGGACATATTCAAAATGGCAGGATAGTTTGGGCAGGCGTGAGACCTGGCTGGAGACCGTTGACCGCTTCATAGCATATATGAAAGAAAATCTTGGAGATAGAATATCCGCCAGAGATTATTCCGAAGTGAGGGAAGGAATTTTGAAACAGGAAATTTGTCCGTCAATGAGATTGCTCTGGTCTGCCGGAGAGGCGTGCAGAGAATCAAATGTCTGGGCCTACAACTGTTCTTATATCGCGCCGGCAAGTTGGCAAGACTTGGGAGAGATAATGTACATACTGATGAGCGGAGCAGGCTTGGGTTTTTCCGTAGAGTCCGAAACCGTGCAAAAATTTCCGCAGATAAGGAGACAGACCGGAAAGCGTCTGGCGACCCATGTCGTAGAAGACAGCAAAGAAGGTTGGGCAAATGCTTTTGTGTTGGCTTGCAAGACTTGGTCCGACGGTTACGATATAGATTTTGACTTCAGTAAAGTACGTCCATCGGGTTCCCGCTTGAAAACTGCCGGCGGTCGCGCTTCGGGACCTCAACCGCTTGTTGACCTTATTAATTTCACCAAAAAGAAAATATTGGCGAGACAGGCGAAACGCCTGACCAATTTGGACTTACACGACATAATCTGCCAAATCGGTCTTATCGTCGTGGCCGGAGGAGTTCGTCGCAGCGCCCTAATATCTCTTTCCGATATAGACGACGAATCTATGCGTAAATCAAAACAGGGACAGTTTTGGATTGATAACGGACAGCGTTCAATGGCCAATAACTCGGCTGTTTACAGCCAGAAGCCATCAGCTTCGGAATTTCTGAATGAATGGATAGAATTGATAAAATCAGGCACGGGAGAAAGGGGTATTTTCAACAGAGGCGGACTTATAACTCAGCTTCCCAAACGCCGGATCGATAATTGGAAAAAAACCGGGATCATAGACGACCAAAATGTCATCGTCGGATTGCCGGGCTCCAATCCTTGCGGAGAAATTACCCTTCGTTCCAAGCAATTCTGCAATCTCACTTCCATCGTAGTTCGTCCGCACGACACGCTAGAAGATTTGAAAAGGAAAGTCAGACTCTCCACGATATTGGGCACTTATCAAGCGACCCTGACCCATTTCGGTTATCTGTCCAAAGAATGGAAAGAAAATTGCGAAGACGAAGCTCTGCTCGGCGTTTCCATTACCGGATATTATGACAATAAAACAATCAGGACGGATAAAGTTTTATCGGAACTCCGCGAGGAGGCCATTAGAGTAAACAAAGAATATGCCAAAAAATTCGATATCAACAATTCCACATGTATTACCACAATCAAACCTCACGGTAATTCCGGCCAGCTTCTTTATGTCGGTTCCGGAATGCATCCATGGTACGCGAAATATTATGTCAGACGCGTTCGCATTTCGACCAATGACCCGCTCTATCAATTGATAAAAGATCAGGGGGTTCCTTTCAAGGCGGAAGTCGGATATTCCACCGCCAATTCAACTGTTGCTGTAGTCGAGTTTCCGATAAAAGCTCCGGACGGAGCGGTTACCCGCGATCAAGTTTCCGCTATAGATTTGCTGAACGAATGGAAAAGACTGAAAATCAATTATATTGAACATAATCCTTCCGTAACCGTTTACGTAGGCAACGATGAATGGATTAAAGTTGCGAACTTTATTTACGAAAATTGGGATATCGTCGGCGGACTTTCTTTTCTGCCACGATCCGAACATGTTTATCAGCTTGCGCCTTATGAAAAGATTACAAAAGAAGAATATGAAAAAAGAGTTAAAGAAATAAAACATATCGATTTCTCCAAACTTGTTTATTACGAACAGGAAGACAATACCATTGGCTCCAAAGAGTATGCTTGTGTTTCCGGAGTCTGCTCGATTGATGATGTTCTGGCCGAGGAAGCCCAAAAAGAAAAAACAGAAGCTCCTTCCGATAATTAGTTTACTTTTTTGCGTCTTTGTTTTATAATGAAACCGGTCCTGTATCGGATAGTTGAGTCCCGCTTTGGCGGGATTAGGAAAGTCCGAACACAACCCCTTTGGTGGGAAAAGTAGCGGGTAACCCCCGCATATAGCAATATATAGGTGCGAACAGAAACGACCCGGTTAAGTCCGGCTGAAACGGTCCCGACGTAAAGTCGAGGACTCCGGCTGTTGTAAGACATCGGAGCTAAATACTTACCCCTGTGCAAGTTCGGGTCCTTATGTTAATCGGTAAGAATCGCTTGAGCCCGAGCGTA
>CAYIHB010000027.1:0-7708 GCA_964363165.1 uncultured Candidatus Saccharibacteria bacterium | reverse complement strand
AACCCTTGGTAGGAGCGACGGCGACGGACAGAGAAAATTTTCAGCAGAAAATTTTCGTGGTGACAGAAACAATATGCTGAGCGAACCCAAAAAGATTGGTTTTTCCGTAGCTTTACCCCGTCCGATGATTCACAGCAAGAATTTTGATTTTTCCTTTTCCGGATTAAAGACGGCTGTTCTTTATCTGATTAAAAAAATCGGAAAGCCGGACGCGGAAATTAAAAGAAGAATAGCAATGGAATTTGAAAACGCGGTAGTGGACACTCTTGTCTATAAAACAATAAAAGCGAAAGAAAAATACAAGGCAAAAACTGTTATTGTGGCGGGCGGAGTATCCTGCAATAAGCATTTACAAAAAGAAATGAAAGAAGCCGTGGGTAAAAGCGCCAAACTGCTTTTCCCGCAAAAAGAACTGACTGGAGATAATTCCATAATGATCGGCATGGCGGGATATTTGCGGTTCATAAAGAAAAGTAAAAAAACAGGAGAAATTTCCGACCTAAAAGCCAAAGGTAATTTGCGTTTGAAGTAGAAAAAGCCGATATTTTGTGATATTATTTAGGAATGGATGACAGATTGCTGAAACCCTACAATCCGAAAGAAACCGAAGACAGGATATACAAGCTTTGGGAGAAAAGCGGTTTTTTTAACCCCGATACTTGCGTCAAGAAAGGCGTAACAAAATCCGATGCGAAAACTTTTTCCATAGTTCTCCCTCCGCCGAATGTCACCGGCACCTTACACCTGGGCCATACTCTGGAAGATTCAATCCAAGATATGATCGTCAGATACAACCGGATGCTCGGGAAAAAAGTTTTATGGCTACCGGGCACGGATCATGCCGCTATTGCCACACAATTGAAAGTGGAGAAAGAAATCCAAAAAAAAGAGGGAAAAAATCGCCACGACTTGGGAAGGGAGGAAATGCTAAAACGCATAAATGAATTCGCCGGGCAGAGCCATGACACCATAATTTCTCAAATCAAAAAAATGGGCGCTTCGCTTGACTGGTCCCGGGAAGCATTTACGCTCGATGAAAAACGCAATGTCGCCGTCAGAACGGCTTTCAAAGAAATGTACGACGCGGGGCTGATATACCGGGGCAACAGGATCGTGAATTGGGATCCGAAAGGCCAGACGGTTATTTCCGACGATGAAACGGTGTACGAAGAAAAGAAAGGAAAATTTTACACCTTTAAATACGGACCGTTTGAAATAGGCACGGCCCGTCCTGAAACAAAATTCGGCGACAAATACGTAGTCATGCATCCGGACGACAAAAGATACAAGGATTGGAAGCATATGCAGAAAATAAAACTGGAATGGATAAACGGTCCGATAGAAGCGACTGTCATCAAGGATCCGATCATAGATATGGAATTCGGGACCGGGGTAATGACCATTACCCCTTGGCATTCGCATGAAGATTTTGCCCTGGCCGAAAAATATAAATTGGACAAGGAGCAGATCATAGACAAATACGGGAAACTGCTCCAAGTTGCCGGAGAATTCGCCGGCATGAAAATCGGCAACGCGCGCGAAAAAATTGTCGAGAAATTAAAAGCAAAAGGACTGCTTGTTTCTGTTGATGAAAATTATGTAAACCGGATTGCCACCGCGCAGCGCTCCGGCGGAACCATTGAGCCGCAAATAATGCTCCAGTGGTTTATAGACGTAAATAAACCGATAAAAGAACGCGGAAATAAAACTCTAAAAGACTTGATGCGCGAACCGATAGAAAAAAACGACATAAAAATCATACCGGATCATTTTGAGAAAGTTTATTATCACTGGATTGAGAACTTGCTCGACTGGTGCATTTCCCGCCAAATCTGGTATGGACATCAAATACCAGTATGGTATCGCGGAGAGGAAATATATTGCGGAATAGAAGCGCCTGCCGGCAAAGATTGGAAACAGGACGAGGATACTTTGGATACCTGGTTTTCTTCCGGACTTTGGACTTTTTCCACCCTTGGCTGGCCCGAAAAAACAAAGGATTTGGAAAATTTCCATCCTACTACTCTGATCAATCCCGGCTACGAAATTCTGTTCTTTTGGGTAGCCAGGATGATCCTGATGTCGCAATTTTTGCTGGGAGAGGTACCTTTTAAAACGGTTTTTCTGCACGGAATGTTGAGAGACAAAAACGGAAAAAAATTCAGCAAATCGGCCGGAAACAATATAGATCCGGTTGAAGTGGTAGAAAAATATGGAGCGGACGCTCTGCGCATGTCATTGATTTCGGGAACCGGACAGGGCAACGACAGTAATTATGACGAGAACAAAGTTAAGGGTTATAAAAATTTTGCCAATAAAATTTGGAATATCACGAGATTTATTTTGGAAAATACAAAAGGACACAAGACTGAAACAACCGTATCAAACGCCCTCACGGAAGAATTCGCGAAAATCATAGAAGATATTACTTCTGATATGGATAATTACCGTTTTCATCTGGCCGCCGAAAAAATTTATCAGTATATCTGGCACAGATTCGCGGACGAGATTCTGGAAGAAAGCAAAAAAATAATAAAACTGAAAAATGAAGAAGCAAAGGAGCGCAGAAACACCTTGATTGGAATATGGACAGACTGTTTAAAAATCTTGCATCCTTTCATGCCGTTTGTTACCGAAGAAATCTGGTCTATTATTAAGAAACGGGATAAAGATGATTTGATTATGGTTGCCAAGTGGCCTGTATAAAAAATGATCACTAATGACCCGAAAATTTTAGGGCTGGCGTTTTTGGGAGGAGTCGTTCCCGCCCTGCTTTGGCTTTGGTTCTGGCTGAAAGAAGACAATCAAAAGCCCGAACCCAAAGGACTTCTTGCCGTAATATTTCTTATCGGCATGATTGCGGTCATTTTCGTCATACCGGCTCAAAAATTCATTCAATCCAATATAAGCTCGCATGAATGGCAAATCATTTTATGGGCAAGCATAGAAGAACTGATCAAATACTTAGGCGTGCTGGTTCTGTTATATAAAACAAGGCGCATTGACGAACCCATAGATTGGCCGATTTTCTTGATTACTTCGGCTTTGGGCTTCGCGGCGCTTGAAAATACCTTATTTCTGCTCAAACCGCTCTCTTTGAACCAAACTACAGTAGGTCTGCTGACCGGTCAGCTCAGATTCTTGGGATCTACCTTGCTCCATGCCGTATCAAGCGGAATAATAGGAGTCGCCTTGGGACTTTCATTTTATATGGGAAAATTCGCAAAAAGAATATATTTTTTTATAGGCATAATACTGGCTATAGCCTTGCATAGTGCCTTTAATTTTTTTATAATGAAAGACAACGGGAGCAATTTTTTGAGAGTGTTGGGTTTTCTTTGGGTCGTTACGATTATCATTATGTTGGTTTTTGAAAAGTTGAGGAGAATGAGCGAGAAATAAGCAAGAAATTTAAAATTATGAATACGCAAAATAAAAAAAGAAGTTTTTTTGACAGATTGACCGGAAGCATGGGTGCCGCAGAAGAATATATGGAGGTAAAAAAAGTTTCCATTAAAGAAGATAAGAAAAACGGAAACGGCTGGATGGAAGAAGAAAATGAAGAATTGGAGTTAACTGTCGATGTCTACCAGACACCTACGGATATAATACTTCAAACTATGATAGCCGGAGTAAAGCCGGAAGATCTGGAGCTTACTATCGCCAGAGATATGATAACTATCAAAGGCAAGCGAGAGGAAAATCGAAACATAGATGAGGAAAATTATTTTATCAAGGAACTTTATTGGGGGAAATTTTCCCGGGCAGTGCTTCTCCCTCAGGAAGTGGAACCGGAAGAAGTCGAAGCTACGGAAAAACACGGTTTGTTGACCGTTAAGATACAAAAAGTGGACAAGGAAAAGAAAACCAGCATCAGAGTTAAATCGCTTTAGAGTTTGTGCCGAGGCGCAGAATCGAACTGCGGACCTATCCCTCTTCAGGGGAACGCTCTACCAACTGAGCTACCTCGGCATGTTTTTCGCCTATTCTACAATTTTTTCAACAAATCCTGAAAAGAATCAGTACTACTGTTTAATTTCTGTTCCATTCCGGTGACGGAATTATAAAGGTTCATTATTTTATTTAAGTACGGCTCTACGTAATAAAAAGATCCAAGCGCAATTCCTATTATCGCAAGGATTTTCAGCGTACTCCAAATGGCTTCTCTTCTCTGCACGCCTCTGATTTTATGGAGCATCTTGTTGTTTTCTTCCGCTAAGGATAAAGTATTCTGAAGTAATTGCTTAGATTCGGGATCCATAGATAGCATTTTATCATAGCTCTTTCAAAAAGCCAATTTTCAAATTGGAGTTTTTTGTGTTAAATTATAGAAGTTTATATATGCCCTCATAGTTCAATGGATAGAACAGTTCCGTCCTAAGGAATAGATCCCCGTTCGATTCGGAGTGAGGGCACAAATCAAAAGGTTGTTAGGCAAGACCTAACAACTCAAGACCTAATAACTGAAACCATTAAATTAGCCCTAGCGCCTTGGATATTCTCGGTTTATCAAAACCAACGATGAGTTCGTCGTTTATCAGGATCACCGGCACCCCCATTTGCCCGCTTTTGTCCACCATTTCTTTTCTTTTTTTGATATCAGCCATTACATCATACTCCGTGTAAGCTACATTATTAGATTTAAAAAAATCTTTTGCCATGTGGCAAAAGTGACAAGTCGGTGTGGAATAAATTGTTACATTCTTCATGCTCCCTTAAAAAATTAAATTATTAATTACCCATATTGTATCATACGGGTCAAGCCAAAGTTTATTGACATTTATACATAAAAGTGCTATTATGTAGGAGTAATAGTTATTTTGACAATAAAAAACCAAATCCGCCAAAACAGGCGGATAAATATTCATTATTCTGGAGGTTGCTATGAAAACATTGTCGCTTTTGCTTGTTTTCGCACTCGTGTTCGTCAGTGTCTGCTTTTCGCAGACACCATCGATTTATATTGAGGGGAGGTATGTTGGTTCCGGAACGCAAATAACCGCCTCAGTAAATATTTCTGGAACAGGGGTTATGAAGGGATTCGAGTTCAGGGTGAAGAGAATACAATATTCTCTCATACCCTTAGGCTTCGAACTTGGGAGCGGATTTTATTCCCATGGGAGATGGATTTACCAAAGCAACCTATCAGATTCGGAACTGGTAGTTGCTGCAGTAGGTGATCCTTTTGAATTCAGCACAGGGTTCGAATTGGGAAAACTGAAATTATTCATCCCCGAAGAACTATTCGGAATGGTAAGTGTCAGTTTCTCAATGTTCGATGGAAAGGCCAGCTTTATCGGTCAGTCAACTCCATTTTACATCGTTAGTATTCCATACAATGCATACGGAAATTATAATAACGACACTCTACAGAATATCACCGACACGGAAATACTCTGGGATCTAGTTGGGAAAATACTCCCAGCTGGAGAAAATATAACCATCACAACTGATTTGAATGGTGATGGGATACTTAGCACCTGGGATGTGTCTCTTCATCTGCAGAAGATTGTGAATCCGAATTTTATCTGGCCGATATTTTCCAACACACCAGCTGGTGTTGGAATTCCAACACCTACAGGACCGGTGAATATTAGTTGGAAAAAGATGGAAGGCGGAAAATGGGGTCTTTATTCTAAAGAACCTATTACTAACGGAGATCTGACTGCGAAGAGCTCGCTTACCTCCCTATCAGGCAACATTGGTATGTTCAAAAAGATTGATGATAAGATTTATTTCATCAATCAGTCTGGGTCGACTAGTTCCCCTATTCTTATCGCCGACGCACCAGTTCAACTATCGGGAATAGTCAACGAGGGACGAAGCGTTGTTGTTTCGGCTACAGTAACTGATGTCGTTGAAAATGAAACGGCAACGCCAGCTTTATTTGTGCTAAGCCAGAACTATCCGAATCCTTTCAATCCGAGCACAACGATCGGCTATCAACTTCCGACTGCCGGTATCGCGACCTTGAAGGTCTACGACGCTCTTGGGAGAGAAGTTGCGACACTCATCAATGAGGAAAAGTCCGCGGGGAACCACAGCGTTGAGTTCAACGCTGCTACCCTGCCGAGCGGAACCTATATCTATAGGATTTCCGCGGGGAATTTTTCCCAAACGAAAAAAATGATTCTTAGTAAGTAGCGCCTAAAGGAGCGTTACTCGAAACCCTCTCGCTGAAAAGCTTGAGGGTTTCTTTAATTTTTATACTTGCCCAAAAAGAAAAACAAAGATATATTTTATATATGCGGGATTAGTTTAGTGGCAGAATGAGTCCTTCCCAAGGATTAGACGGGGTTTCGATTACCCCATCCCGCACAAATTTATTTCCTCCCCAGCGACATAATTATTTTAATAACCGTATCCGGATTGAGCGACATGCTTTCTATTCCTTCGTTCACCAAGAATCGGGCAAAATCCGGATAATCCGACGGCGCCTGGCCGCAGATCCCGATATATTTCCCTTTTTCTTTGCATTTATGGATAATTTCGGATACCAGTTTTTTGACCGCCGGATTGTTTTCATTGGCGATGTGAGTGACTATGCCCGAATCACGGTCCAATCCCAAGGTAAGCTGGGTCAAATCGTTGGAACCGATGGACATACCGTCAAAAATTTCCAGAAATTGGTCGGCCAGAAGAATATTGGATGGTATTTCGCACATTACGTAAACTTTCAAACCTTTATCTTGGGCGCGATCTAAACCGTATTCTTTCATTACTTCCAGCACCTGTTTTCCTTCTTCGGGGGTGCGGCAAAACGGAATCATCGGGACGACATTGGTAAAACCCATATCCTCCCGCACGATTTTCATCGCCTTGCATTCCAAGCCGAAAGCGGTTTTGAATTTCGGATCGTAATAACGGGACGCTCCGCGCCAGCCCAGCATCGGATTTTCTTCCTGCGGCTCGTACAGTTCTCCGCCGATGAGGGTGCGGTATTCATTGGTTTTAAAATCGGAAAATCGGATGATAACCTCATACGGATGAAAAGTAGCCGCGATTTTAGCGATTCCTAAAGAAAGTTTTTCCACGTAATATTCCGTTTTGTTTTTGTATAAGGGAGTCAACATTTCTATTTGCCCCAATACTTTCTTGATGGCCGGGGTTTTTTTGCCTTCTTTCAATTTTTTATAATCAATAAGCGCGTTCGGATGAAGACGGATATGCGAAGCAATAATAAATTCCAATCTGCCCAAACCGACGCCTTCTGCCGGAAGATTGTGGTTTTTAAATGCTTCGTCCGGAGAACCAATATTTACCATAATTTTTGTTTCTGTTTTTGGTATGGCATCAAGACGGTGTTCCAACACCTCAAACGGAAGGATGCCATCGTACACATTGCCAACCTGTCCGGAAGAGCAGTCTACCGTCACCCCCTGTCCTTTTTTTAGTGCTTTGGTGGCGTTATTTGACCCCACAATACAGGGAATACCGAGTTCACGGGATACGATGGCAGCATGAGAAGTGCGTCCTCCTTTGTCCGTCACGATGGCGCTGGCGATTTTCATAATCGGTTCCCAATCCGGATCGGTTATTTCCGTAACCAACACCTCCCCTTTTTTGAATAAAGAAATGTTTTTGGCGCTGTGTAAAATACGGACTTTTCCGTTTCCGATTTTAGAACCGACTGCTATGCCTTTGACCAATACTTTACCCGTTTCTTCCAACCGATATTCTTTCAAAATATTCTTGTCTTCGGAAGAAA
>CAYIHB010000026.1:0-7772 GCA_964363165.1 uncultured Candidatus Saccharibacteria bacterium | reverse complement strand
GTCCCGAGGGAAGCGAGGGACAGGAATACGTTTTGAACCTCATAGATACTCCGGGCCATATAGATTTCTCCTACGAAGTTTCTCGCGCCTTGAAGGCTGTAGAAGGCTCCATTTTACTTGTTGACTCCACTCAAGGAGTGCAGGCGCAAACCCTTACTACGCTCAATATGGCGCGCGAGGGAGGCCTTAAAATCATACCAGTACTGTCAAAAATCGATTCGCCTTTGGCGCGGGTGGAGGAAGTCAAAAAGGAGGTTGTAGAACTTTTGAACTGCGACCCGAACCAGATACTGATGGTTTCCGGACGTACTGGTGAAGGAGTGAAGAATCTTCTGAATGAAATTATAAAACGCGTCCCGGCACCTAAAGAAAGCTATCCGGAGAATGACAATATTTTGCGCGCGCTTGTTTTTGATTTTAAATATTCCAATCACAAAGGAGTCATAGTTTTTGTCCGATTGCTGGACGGCAGAGTTAAAAAAGGGGAAAATCTGATTTTTTCGGTGTCGGGTGAAAAATTTAATTCCCTGGAAGTCGGCACTTTTTCGCCGGAAGAAACTCCGCGAGAATATCTTTCGGCGGGAGACACGGGTTATATCATTACCGGCATCAAGAGGCCGGGTATCGCCTCCGTCGGAGATACCATTACCAAAGAAAAAAATCCACTGCCTGCCTTGCCGGGTTATATGCAACCGCTGCCGGTAGTTTGGGCTTCCGTTTTTCCGGAAAATGCGGATGATTTTATGGAGCTTAAAATATCCTTGGGAAAATTAAAACTTTCCGATTCTTCTTTTTCTTACGAGGAAGAATCGAGCGGATCCCTGGGAAGAGGCTTTCGTTGCGGATTTCTGGGAATGCTCCATTTGGAAATCATTACCGAAAGATTAAGGCGGGAATTCAACTTGAAATTGGTCATAACTACGCCTTCAATCACTTATGAAGTACTGACCAGAAACGGGGAAAAAGTAAACGTTTATTCGCCGTATTTTTTTCCGGAAGATAGCGGCATAGAAACAATTCTTGAGCCTTGGGTAAAATTAAAAATCATTACTCCGGTTCAATATGTCGGAAATATTATGCAGCTTCTCTTTGACCATGAGGCGGAGATCGGGAATACGGAAAATTTCGGGGATAATCGTTCCGCCCTCTCGGTTAAAATGCCGTTGCGCGAGCTTATGCGCAATTTTTTTGACGAATTAAAAAGCGTTTCATCCGGTTACGGATCCATATCTTACGAAATAGACGGAATGCGCGAGGCCAATGTCACCCGGCTCGATCTTTTGGTCGCCGACGAAATCGTTCCGGCTTTTTCTCGGGTCGTTTCTAGAAAAAGGGTAGAAGAAGAAGCGGAAAAAGCGGTTGAAAAATTGGCGGACTTATTACCCCGACAAATGTTCACTTTAAAAATCCAGGGCAAGGCGCTGGGGCGCATTATTTCCTCCCGCACCCTTTCCGGCATGAAAAAAGACGTTACCCAGCATATGTATGGGGGCGACATTACCCGCAAAATGAAACTTCGGGAAAAGCAAAAGAAAGGCAAGAAGAAAATGAAAGAACGCGGAAAGGCGAACATTCCGCAAGATGTGTTCTTAAAGATGATGCGCACGGGGAACAATTGATTTATCTTGATTGAAAAGATGGGAGATAAAGCAGGATCATACCTATTACCATCAATACGGAAATGATCATCCAAATTACCTGAACTTTCTTTTGGTGTTTTTTATTGAAAAACATGCAATAATAATATCACATCATGAGAAGTTTTCAAAAAAGAGGAAAATTGAGGCAAGTGATGCAGTCAAAACTTTTTTTGATTTTTTTGGGTGTTGTGATAATCGTTTTCTCTTTCAGTATTTTCAGTTTTATGAATAAAATGGAGGAAACCGTAAAAAATAAGAAAATAATAGAAGATAAAATCGCGGAGTTGGAAAAATCAAAAGAAAAACTTAACTCCGATATTACTAAACTTAAAACAGAAAGTGGAATAGAAGAAAATATCAGGGAAAAATTCGGTTTGGCCAAGGAGGGGGAAAATATGATTCTTATTGTGGACGATAAAAACTCTCCCCAGACGCAAAAGCCCCCTGATTCTCCATGGTTTTTTTCTTTTTTTGATAATTTGTTTAAATAAATGCCACGGAGTATAATAGAGGTATGAAAATAGTATTTTTTGAAGTGCCAAAATCAAAACAGTCGCTTTTTTCGAAGTCTTTTGGCAACGATGAAGTTTCTTTTTATGAAGAAAAATTAAATGAAGAAAATGTCAGTCTTGCCAAAGATGCCGATATCATATCGGTTTTCGTGGATTCTAGTTTGAACAGGAATGTTATCAATAAAATTCCAAATTTAAAATTTATAGCTACGCAGTCCACCGGATTTAACCATATTGACTGCGAGTATGCTTCCGCCAAAGGCATCGGGGTTTCCAATGTTCCGGCCTACGGTTCTCATACGGTGGCTGAATTTGCCTTCGGGTTGATTCTGAATCTTTCCAGAAATATTTCTGCTGCGAATATTTATCTCAGAGAAACATTTAATTATAAATATTTGCCTTGGATGGAAGGTTTTAATTTGGAAGGCAAAACTCTGGGTGTCATAGGCACGGGTAAAATAGGCAAAAATGTCGTAAAAATTGCCAAGGGTTTTGAAATGAGTGTTTTGGCTTATGACCCGCGCCCGGAACAGGATTTTGCGAAAGAAAATAATTTTACATACAAAAGTTTTGACGAAGTTATCGCGCAAGCCGATATTTTGACTTTGCACGCCCCTTATACCAAAGAAAATCACTATCTGATAAATAAGGAAAATATTTCAAAAATGAAAAAGGGAGTTTACCTGATAAATACCGCCCGTGGAGAACTGATTGATACTAAAGCGCTCGTTTGGGGGTTGAAAGAGGGGATTATTGCCGGTGCAGGACTGGACGTACTGGAAAATACGAAGGAAATGACTGACTTAAATCACGAGCTTATAAAAATGCCGAATGTGATGGTTTCTCCACATATGGCTTTCTATACATACGAAGCTGTCGTCTCGATAATGCAAACAACTATTGAAAATATAGAAGGATTCATATCGGGCAATCTGCAGAATTTGGTCAAATAATATGGAGGGAAATCAGATAAAAAATTTTGATGAATTAGCCACCACTCCAAACCGCAAGATGGCGTTGGAAATAATCAAATCCGGTCTTGACGCCATCAATACTACTAAAGTCGTTGATTCTTCTGTGTCGGTTATAGGCAATATCTTGTTTATAAAAGGAAAGCCATTTAATCTGGCCAAATATGAAAGAATAAAAGTCGTCGGTTTCGGCAAGTCTTCCTGCGAAGCGGCTGTGGCCTTGGAAAAAATTTTAGGAAACAGGATTACCGGCGGGGCCGTCATCAGTCTGCAAAAAGTTCCTGCCAAATATATCGAAACTTTTGCCGGTACCCATCCCAGGCCGTCTGAATCCAATATTGAAGCCGGAAAAAAAATATACAAGCTGGTGAACAACTCCGACAAAGAAGATTTGATCATAGTTCTGGTGTCCGGAGGGGGTTCTGCCCTGCTTTGCTATCCCGAAAGCGAGTATATTCAAGGCGCCCGTCTTTATGACAGTTTTCTAGGATCTGGAAAAACAATATCGGAAATCAACACGGTTAGGAAACATTTATCGTCCCTGAAAGGAGGAGGCTTGGCGAAAGTTGCTTACCCCGCCACGGTTATCGGACTCATTTTTTCGGATGTGCCGGGAGATATTTTTGAGAATGTGGCTTCCGGGCCGACCTATAAAGACAAGACTACCGTAACTGATGCCAAAAAAATTATCGCAGAGAATGATTTTGGAAAATTTGATTTAACCGAAACGCCGAAAGAGGAAAAATATTTCGACAATGTTCACAATTTCGTTCTGGTTTCGAACAAAACCGCTGTTGAAGCAATGTCGAAGAGAGCGCAAGATTTTAATTTGGGGATAAATATCATCTCAACCGACTTGTATGATGAAATAAATGAAGCGCTTAAAAAAATATTTTCCTCCCAAAAAGAAAACTTCGTCGTTTTGGCCGCCGGCGAACCGAGTGTTGTGGTTAAAGAAGGAGCGGGCAAAGGAGGCCGAAGTCTCCATATGGCACTTTCTGCAATTGTTAAAAAACTTATAGATGGAGGTTCCGTTTTTATACCGTTCGCTTCGGATGGTATGGATAACAGCGATGCGGCAGGAGCAATTGTTGACAAAAGCACGATAGAAAAATCGGAAAAAATAGGATTGGATGCGAAGGACTATTTGGAACGTTTCGATTCCTATGAATTTTTCCGAAAAACCGGCGATATGATTATGACCGGCCCGACCGGCGCCAATGTTTCCGATCTGATGATTCTTTTAAACAAAAAATAATGGAAAATAAAATCACAAAAATAGTGGCCGAGGGAATAACTGATTCAAAAAGGACCCCAACTATCAGGGTAACGGTCTGGGCTGGCGATATCTCAGGCAGTTTTTCCGTTCCCTCTGGGGCAAGTACGGGGGCTCATGAAGCCCATGAGCTAAGGGATATGAATGGTCTGGGAGTAAAAAGCGCCATTGATAAAGTAAATGATGTAATTGCTCCGGCGCTGGTTGGAAAAAATGTTTTGAACCAAAAAGAAATCGACAGAACTATGATTGAATTGGACGGCACTCTCAATAAAGACAATCTGGGTGGCAATTCAATAATAGGTGTAAGCGTCGCTTGTGCCAAGCTGGCGGCAAAAGTTTCCAAGCAGGAAACTTTTGAATATCTACGGACTCTGACCGAAATAAAACCTTCCAGATCTGCTCCTTATCTTTTTATGAATTTGATAAATGGGGGCAAACATGCAAAAAATAACTTAACTTTTCAGGAATATCTCATCATGCCCAACATGGAAAATGTTGCGGAAGCGGTTGATATAGGGATAACAGTGCAGAATGTGTTAAAAAAAATAATAACGAGGGAATTAAACGGAAAATTCGTTGTTTTGGGATATGAAGGAGGTTTTGCGCCCGAAATAAGCGACATAAAAAAACCATTGGAGTTTTTAGCAGAAGCCATAAAAGAAAATAATTTGGAAGGGAAAGTCAGATTGGCTCTGGATGTTGCCGCTTCTTCTTTTTACGGCAATGGCTCGTATAAGGTTGACGGTAAGAGTATTTCAAAGGAAGAACTGATGAAAATCTATGACTCTTTAATTTCCGAATTCAATTTATTTTATATTGAAGATCCGTTTGACCAGGAGGATTTTGACAGTTTCAGAAAATTAAAAGAAAATCATCGGAATCTTTTGGTGGTGGGAGACGATTTGACCGTTACCAATGTTTCGCTTTTGAAAAAGGCGCTGGAAAGGGGGAGCATAAATTCAATGATTATAAAACCGAACCAAATCGGCACACTCTCTGAAACACTAGAAACCATGAGGCTGGCCCGCGAAAATAATATTGAGTTGATTGTCAGTCACAGAAGCGGGGAGACCGATGACGATTTCATCGCCGATCTGGCTTATGCTTTCGGATGTTTCGGATTGAAGGCCGGCTCGCCGTTCAAGCCCGAAAGAAAAGTAAAATATGACAGATTAATCAAAATTTCCGGAAAATAAAATCCAGCTGGTTCAGCTAGGCAAGGCCTAGCTGAAAGGCCTAGCTGAAGCTGAAAATAACTAGATGAGTAAAAAAGTGATAAAACTTAAAATTAAAAGTTGGTTGGAAATTACACCTACCAAACCCTTCCACTTTGATTCAACTTTCTATAAACCTGGTCATTTTTCGAGCGGAGATACTAAGTGGGAATCAGGAAAACGTTGGCAAACAATGTTATGGCAAGGAGAAAAACTCGGTATAATCTACCAAGATGCCGGAACAAAATTGAAACCGAAAATCAGAGTTAAAATATTTTCCGACAAAAAACTTACAAAAAAATTTCTTCAGGGATTAAAACGAGAAACAATCTGGCGATTTAATTTAGATTTGGATTTAGCCGGTTTTTATAAGTATGTCAGTAAAGATTCCTTGCTTAAACCCATAATCAAAAAATTTTATGGGCTTCGCCCGATGTCTCCCAACTCTCTTTACGAATACCTTATCGTTAGTATTACCCTACAAAATACTGTCGTTCGCAGAAGCATCAATATGTTGCAGTCTCTTTTTGAAAATTATGGCAGTTTGGTTGAATATGACAAACAGAAATTCTGGTGCTACTGGGAGCCGAAAGTTCTGGCGGGCGCGAAAGAGCAAAAATTACGAGACTTAAAAATGGGTTATCGGGCTAAATCTTTCATAAAGGTTTCAGAACCCTTTGCCAACAGTAAGATTGATGAATTGAATTTAAGAAAACAAAGTACGCAGGAACAAGAAAGAATCCTGATGTCGCTTTACGGCATTGGACCGGCCTCGGTTGGCTACATTATGTTTGACGCCTTTCATCGTTGGGATTATATGAAGAATATTTCACCCTGGGAACAAAAAATTTATACTCATATTTTTTTCAAGAAGAATCATGAGAAACATCTTATTCCGGTGTCAAAAATGTTAAAGAGGTTTAAGAAATGGGGGAAATGGAAAGGTTTGGCGGTAAACTATGTTTGGGAAAACATTTGGTGGAAAAGAAGAAATGAACATATATCCTGGCTGGAAAAAGAAATCAGAGTATAATTTGGATTTATTTTTTATGCTATAATAAGCGAATATGGCTGAAGAAAAGATACCTGCCCGCTTGGGCGGGGGAAATTTTGTAAAATGGTTCAGCGAAGTGGGGATTGACGATGTTCCGGTTGTGGGCGGAAAGAACGCCGCGCTGGGGGAAATGTATTCAAACCTGGTTCCGCTGGGCGTGAATGTACCGGACGGTTTTGCCCTGACAGCCGACGCTTATCGCCATTTTTTCAGGAATACCGGTTTGGATGAGGAAATAAAGAAAATTCTTTCCGATTTGGATACCGGCAATATTAAAAATCTTCAAGTTCGCGGAAAAAAAGTCCGAGAAGCGATTCTGAAAGCCGTTTTGCCACAGGATTTTCAGGGTGTGATTACCGAAGCATATGCAGAATTAAACGATAAATATGGGGAAAATACGGATGTGGCGGTCCGTTCTTCGGCCACGGCTGAAGATCTTCCGGGCGCCTCTTTCGCCGGACAGCAGGAAACTTATTTGAATATACACGGCATTGAAAATGTTTTGATTGCGACCAAAAAATGCATTGCCTCTCTTTTTACCGATAGGGCTATCTCCTATCGCGTGGACAAAGGATTTTCTCATTTTGATACGGCTCTTTCGGTTGGCATCCAGTGCATGGTTCGCTCCGATCTTTCTTCCTCGGGTGTGGCCTTTACTATTGATACTGAGACCGGTTTTAATAAGGTTGTCGTTATAAACGGCATTTATGGTTTAGGGGAATTTATCGTGCAGGGAGAAGTCATTCCCGACGAATTTATTATTTTCAAGCCGTCTCTGGAAAATGGGAAAAGTCCGATCATCGGAAAAAATATAGGCAAGAAGAATATAAAGCTTATATACTCGAAAAACGGAACGAAAAAACAGGGAGTTTCCTTGCGGGACCAACAAAAATTTTGCCTGACGAACGAGGAGGTCATTAAACTTGCCAGGTGGTGTTTCCAGATAGAAAAATATTTTTCCAAAAAACACAATCGCTATCAGCCGATGGATATTGAATGGGCCAAGGACGGAAAAACCGGCGAACTTTTTATCGTGCAGGCGCGTCCCGAGACGGTCATTTCTTCCGAAGACAAGAATATTTTAAAAGAATATCGGTTGGAA
>CAYIHB010000025.1:0-8046 GCA_964363165.1 uncultured Candidatus Saccharibacteria bacterium | reverse complement strand
TTTACACAAAAAACGCTTTAAAATCAATTTAATAAAAAAAATTAATATGTTAGAATGGAGCTATGTCCAACCTGTATTCCAACTCAATTTTTTGGATTGACACCGATAAAGTCAAACCAAATCCGCTTCAACCCAGACGGGATTTCGACCAAGCCCGCCTGCAGGATTTGGCCGATTCCATAAAACAATACGGGGTGCTTCAACCCTTGATTGTTTCCCGTATGGAAGTGGAAAAAGAAGACGGAGGTATCACTACGGAATACGAATTGATCGCGGGAGAACGCAGGCTTCGCGCCGCCAAATTGGCCCAGGTATCCCAAGTGCCCGTAGTTATCCGTACCGGAGACACTTCTATGATGAAACTCGAGCTAGCCATTATAGAAAATCTGCAGAGAGAAGATTTGAATTCGGTTGACAGAGCCCGGGCATTTTTGCGTCTGGTAAATGAATTTAAATTTACTCACGGTGAAATCGCCAAAAAAGTCGGCCGAAGCAGGGAATATGTTTCCAACACTTTGCGTATTTTATCTTTGCCGGAAGAAATAATAAACGGATTGTCCGAAGGCAAAATTACCGAAGGGCACACCCGACCGCTTTTGATGCTGGCGGACCATCCGGAAGAGCAATTGGTTTTATTCAAAGAAATTTTATACAAAAAAATAACCGTGCGGGAAGCCGAAAGGATGGCCAGAAAAATAGCTTACGACCGGGTACGCAAAAAAGAACTTATGCCGGACCCGGAAATAACGGAATTGGAAGAGGAATTTCAGGACAAACTGGGCACTCGGGTGCATATAGATAGAAAAGAACTGGGCGGGCAAATCAAAATAGACTTTTTTTCCACTGAAGATTTACGGACTATTTTGGATTCCATAAAAAATGGGGTAGTTGAAAAGAAACCGGAAGACATGCCTGCGCATGCAGGAATGCTTGAAAATTACATAAATAAAAACGCTCTCGCTCGGAACAACGAAGAAAATAAAGAGGAGATGCCGGTTGACGACAGGACAAAAGACGAAATAAAGGAGGACGACGCGAAACTTTACGATATTTCAAATTTTAGCGTTTAAGAGCGCCTGAAGGCCTCGCCTATAGGTCGTACTAGCTACGGCCGAAGGATTTAAGCTTGGAAAGCAGGCTGTTTTTTTCGGTATAAGATTTTATATTCTTTTTCGCGATATTTGTTTTCGAATATCCCAGCCATTTGCTGGAAGGATGCGAGTCTTTCTTGGTTATTATTTCCACAATATCTCCATTTTTTAGTTTCGAAATAATCGGCGCCATTTTATTGTTTATTTTCGCTCCGAAAATATGGTCGCCGATATCGGAGTGTATGGAATAAGCGAAATCTATGGGGCTGGAACCTTCCGGCAAATCGATAACATCGCCTTTAGGGGTAAAAATAAAGATCCGGTCATTGAAAAAATCCATTTTCAAATGTTCTAGATATTCTTTCGGATCTTTCAGCTCGTAGTTGAAATTTTTCAATTCTTCTATCCATTTGAACTTCGATTTGTCATCCGAATTTTTCTTGCCGCCTTTCTCTTTGTAGGCGAAGTGGGCGGCGATACCGTAGGCCGCCTCGGCGTGCATTTCTTTGGTTCTGATTTGGATTTCGGCCACTCCTCCCGAACCGGTAAAGATGGTAGTATGAATGGAACGATAGCCATTCGGTTTCGGAACGGCTATGTAATCTTTGATTCTGCCAGGCAAGGGCCGCCAGATTGAATGAATTATGCCCAGAACTTTATAACAATCCTCGATACTTTCCACTACCACCCGCAAAGCGACTATGTCTCGGACCTTCTCTATATCCATCTCGTACTTCAGGAGTTTCCTCCACAAACTGTACTTGTGTTTCAGCCGATAATCAGTTTCGACTACTTTTACCTTATTTCTGTGTAATTCTTTTTTCAGTTCCTTGTGAATCTCCTCGAGATTTTTTTGGTAGGATTTTTTGTGCTCTTTGATTATTTCTTCTATCTGCGCATATTCCTTCGGATATGCATAAGGAAAAGCGGCATCCTCCATTTCACCTTTAAGTTTTCCCATACCCAAGCGATTGGCCAGCGGAGCGTAGACTTCTATTGATTCCAGGGCTATTCTTTTTTGTTTGTCTTCCGGTAAATATTGAAGCGTGCGTAAATTATGCAATCTATCGGCGAATTTTATGATGACAACACGCAAATCGTTGGTCATGGCCACGAAGAATTTTCTCAAACTTTCGACATGTCTTTCGTCTCCGCGATACTTTAAAGTTCCCAACTTCGTCACGCTTTTGATTAAAAAAACAGTATCTTCCCCGAATTCTTTTTTTAAATTTTCTTCCGTAATTTTGGTGTCTTCCAACACGTCGTGTAAAAGTCCGGCCACGATGGTTTGAACGTCCATTCCGAATTTGGCCAGTATTTTTGCGGTCTCAAAAACATGGATAAAATATGGCTCTCCGGAGAGTCTTTTTTGCCCCTGATGCGCGCGCTCCGCGAAATCATAGGCTTTTCTTATAAGCTCTTCTTCTTTCTTATTTACTCCGCCCGCTATTAGGTCCGTTATTTCTTTTACACTTGCCATAGATATTATGATTATACTATGGATTATTTTTTATTCAATTTTTGAGATTTTATGGGGATTGTGGTTCTTACAAGCTTTATTGGAACATCGCTCCGGAATAGTTTTCGTGCCTTGCATCATCAGACTTCCGCATTTTTCGCAAATGTTGCCGGTCGGTCTCGCTTTGATGGCAAATTTACAATCGGGGTAATTGGAGCAGGAATAAAACATCCCAAATCTCCCGCGTCGCTCGGTTATATCTCCCTTTTTGCACAGGGGACAAGTAACGCCTGTTTTTTTCTTGGCTTCTTCCGCTTCGTTTTTTTTAATAAACTTGCATTTGGGATAACGCGAACAAGAAATAAAAGTTCCGCTTCCGTCGCGTCTCTCGCGTATAGTAAGTTTTCCTCCTTTTTTTTCTCCGCACTCTGGACACTTTTCTCCGGTCTCTTTCGGACCTTTCGGTTTCGTGCCATCGATCATCAGAGCTCCATCACAGTCCGGATATCGGGAACAGGAATAAAACTTTCCTCCGCGGGAGAGTTTTATTATCATTTTGCTGCCGCATTTCGGACATTTTATATTTTCCGGCGCATTGCCCAAGTTGGTCGCTTTTTCCAGTTTTTCCTTTGCTTTTACCTCTTTTGAAAACGGTCCATAAAAATCCTTCAAGGTTTTTTCATATTCACGCTCGCCCCGGGAAATTTCGTCCAGTTCGTCTTCCATTTCTGCGGTAAAAGTATCGGAAATATAATTGGCAAAATTTTTCTCCAGGAAATCGGATACCACTTCTCCGACATCGGTGGGGAAAAGGGTTTTATTTTCTTTCCTGACATACTCTCTGTCTTCCAATGTTTTCATTATGGAGGCGTAGGTGGAAGGCCGACCTATATCCCTGGCTTCAAGTTCTTTGATCAAGCCCGCTTCGCTATATCTATTCGCCGGTTCGGTAAATTTCTCTTCTTTTATAAGATTAAGAAGTTTTAATTTTTCGCCGATTTTTGTTTCCACCAATTCTATCTCTTCTCCAATGCTGTCTTTATCCACTTCCAGCCATCCCAAAAAAAGAATCCGCGAGCCGATAGCTGTAAAATCGGGAAATTCAAATTTAGAAGCGTTGGTGGAAGCCTTGCTTCCGCCAGCTGGCGGAAGCAAGGCTTCCGCAACTTCCACAAAGATGTTGGCGCTTATTTTTGTTTTTAGTATTTTTGCGTCAGCCATCTGCGAAGATACAGCCCGTTCCCAAATAAGTTTGTAAAGTCTCTCCTGTTCTAAAGTTCCGGCACTGAAATTTTCAATATGGGTAGGGCGGATTGCTTCATGCGCTTCCTGCACGTTTTTTGACTTTGCTTTATAAAATCTCGATTGGGAATATTCTTTTCCGTATTTCTTGTTGATGAGAGAAATAATCTGCGCCTGCGCGGCCGCAGACAAATTGGTACTGTCCGTTCTCATATAGGTAATGTGCCCGGCCTCATAGAGTTTTTGCGCTATCTGCATCGTTCTGGAAGGGGAATAGCCCAATCGCGAACTTGCTGTTTGCTGCAAGGTAGAAGTGGTAAAAGGAGCGCGGGGAACCCGTTTTTGTTCTGTTTCTTTTACCTCCGTAATTTTCCAATTTCCTTTTTTGCCTTCTTCCAGTATTTTTCCAACTAGTTTTTCATCCCTTGGTTCCTCCGCACAGTATAAAGTCAGTTTTCCTTTTTTAGTAGTTTCAAAAAGTCCCAGTATTTTCCAATATTTTTCCGGAACAAAAGCGCGGATTTCCCGCTCGCGTTCCATTATTATGCGGAGCGCGGGGGACTGCACTCGTCCGGCCGAAAGCCCGTAACGCACTTTTTTCCAAATAAGTCCCGAGAGGTCGTAGCCCACAAGTCTGTCTAAAACGCGCCTGGCTTCCTGCGCTTTTCTTAGCGCTGTGTCGATATCCCGCGGATTTTTCAAAGCCTCTTCCACCGCTTCTTTTGTTATTTCATAAAATACTACACGCTTGACTGGAGCTTTAACTTTCTTGTCCGCGTTCAGCAACTCTTCGATATGCCAGGCAATCGCTTCTCCTTCGCGATCCGGATCCGTCGCCAAAATTATCTCACTTGCTTTTTCTCCAAGCGTCTGAAGTTCGTGTACGACTTTTTCTTTGCCTTTGGAAATTTCATATCGCGGTATGAATCCGCCTTCTATGTCTATCGCGTCTTTATTCGATTTCGGCAAATCGCGGATATGTCCCACAGACGCACGCACGGTAAACTTGTCCGCCGAACTGGCGGAAGCGCCCGCAAGATATTTCTCGATGGTCTTTGCTTTGGATGGCGATTCCACAATCAATAATTTCATTAAGTACAAGTATTACACGAAAAACAATTTTTTTGCAAACTAGGTTAATTTTATCTCACCCATTTCTTCTTTGATCAGTTCTTTTATTTCCATAATGGAAAGTATGGCGTTGGCGTTGGGGATCGGCATTTTCATCGCTCGGATCAGATCATCGCGGGGAATGGGTTCGCGCAAAAGTTCCACCACTTTCTTTTCTTCGGGAGATAAATCTTCAAAAAGTTTCTTTTGTACATTTTCATCTTTTTTTACCTCGAACCCCAGAGCTTCCAACACGTCTTCGGCGCAAGTTACCGGCGTGGCGCCTTGGCGTATCAACTTATTGGTACCTTTCGAATTGGAAGACGAAATGGAACCGGGCACCGCAAGAACATCTCTGTTATATTCGGTCGCCAGCCGGGCGGTAATAAGCGTACCGGATTTTTCTTCCGCTTCTATTATAAGTACGGATTTGGACATGCCGGCCATCAGGCGGTTGCGCATGGGAAAACTCCATTGAGTTGCCTTGAAATCTGGCTCGAATTCCGAAATCAAGCATCCGCCCTTTTCCACCACTTCTCTCATCAGCCGAACATTTGTTTTTGGATAGATCGCCTCGTCGGAAAGACCCGAACCGGGGAAAACTATGGTTTTGAGCCCGATTTGCATCGCTTTTTTATGGGCGATGGTGTCTATGCCCATAGCAAAGCCGGAAACTACGGCTATCGGATATCCTTTCAGTCCGGCAATTATCTTCTCGCAGGATTCTTTTCCGTAGGAAGTAAATTTGCGTGAACCGACTACGCATAAATAAACCAGTTTCTCTTTCGGCAGTTCGCCGATAATCCATAGGTCTTCCGGCGGCTGGGGAATTTCCATAAGCGCCGGCGGAAATTCTTTTTTGGGTAGTTTTTTGATTTGCATGTATGAAAAGAAAATTTCAAATTTTCTTTATTTATTCTTTACTTTTCATTATAACAGCTTTGTTATATAATGAAAGAATGCTAGACATTAAATTTATCCGGGAAAACAAGGAAATAGTGAAGGAAGGCGCGAAAAAGAAACTCATTGATATTGATATCGAGAAACTTGTCGGACTGGACGACGAGAGATTAAAACAACTGAAAGAAGTTGAAGATTTAAGGAGTGAAATAAATAGAGTTTCAAATGATATCGCTACTGAAAAAGATACGATAAAAAGAAATCAATTAATAGAAGAAATGCGCTCCGTCAAAGAAGACATTAAGCAAAAGGAAGAAAAGCTGAAAGCAACGATGGAGGAGTGGCAAAAATTAATGCTACAGGTTCCGAATGTAACCTCTCCTGATGTTCCAGTGGGCTCCGATGAATCAAGGAACGTTGTGATAAGAAGTTGGGGGGAAAAACCAGTATTTGATTTCAAACCAAAGGAACATTACGAAATAGGGGAGAAACTTGGAATCATAGACAACGTGACAGCAGCTGAAGTTTCAGGTGCCAGATTTACTTATTTAAAGGGCGATTTGGTTCTGATGCAATTTGCTTTGCTTAATCTTCTGCTTGAAACTTTGACCAATGCGGAAATCTTGGAAAAAATCGCAAAAGATAAAAACCTAAACATAAATGCTAAACCATTTATTCCCATTATTCCTCCTTTTATGGTAAAACCAAATGTATACCTGAAAATGGCCAGGCTCGACCCGAAAGAAGACAAATACTATCTGGGAGCCGATGACATGTATCTTATCGGTAGCGCGGAGCATTCGCTTGGGCCTATGCACATGAACCAGATTATAGATGAGAAACAAATGCCGATACGTTATGTAGGTTATTCTCCGGCTTTCAGAAAAGAAGCGGGAACCTATGGAAAAGATACAAAAGGAATATTGCGAATGCATCAATTTGAAAAACTTGAAATGGAAACTTTTTGTCTGCCAGAAAATTCTATTCAGGAACAGGAATTTTTAGTGGCTATTCAGGAATATTTTTTGCAAATGCTTAAATTACCATATCAAGTTGTTATGATTTGCACAGGAGATATGGGTAAGCCAGATTTTCGCCAAATCGATATAAATACCTGGATGCCAGGGCAAAATGCGTATCGAGAAACACATACAGCGGATTTAATGACGAGTTTCCAGTCGCGAAGATTAAACACCAAAGTCAAACGTGCTGACGGAAAAACAGAACTTGTTCACATGAATGACGCTACAATCTGTGCCATGGGCAGAACTCTTATTGCCATCATTGAAAACTACCAGCAGGCGGACGGCACGGTCAAGATTCCGGAAGTCTTAAGGAAATATATGGGCGGAAAGGAATTCATAAAATAAATGGTATGAAAAAAAGTGTTTTAAATTCTCCGCGCTTTTTGGGATTAAAAAAGAAAAGACGCAAAGTTTTACTGAAAAAAATATTATTTCTGGTCTTTTTGTTTGTTTTGATTTTGGTCGGTTTGTCTTTTCTTTCCAAATGGGAAAAAATAAACATAAACGGCATCCAAGTTTCAGGCAATAAAGTGGTGGAAACAAAAATGATCGAGGAAATAGCGAGGGAAAAGGTTTCCGGCAATTATTTTTGGTTTTTCCCAAAAACAAATTTCCTGCTTTATCCAAGAGTGGAAATAGCTCGGGAATTGGCCGATAGATTTAAAAGACTCAAAGATATTTCTATCGGCGTTAAAAACCTGCGAACATTGGATATATCTTTAACCGAAAGAACGGCATTATACACATACTGCGGTTGGGCTCCGGCCGAATTGGATAGCACCAGCCAGCAATGCTATTTTATGGACGAAGACGGATATATTTTCGATGAAGCTCCGTATTTTTCTGGACAAGTTTATTTGAAATTTTACGGCCTCGTCCATAGGCCTACGGCCGAAGAAATAGTGGCCGATAAAGAAAACATACTGGGTTCATATTTTTTCGAATCAATATTTAAAAAATTGATTTCATTAAACGAGATATTGAAGAAAATCGGAGTGAAACCGGTGATATTTTTCGCGGAAGACACAGGAGACATAAAAATATTCCTTTCTTCAACGACTACCGAACTCGGTCCGTTTATAATTTTCAAATCCGATGCCGATTTCAACCAAGTAGCGGAAAATCTGCAATCGGTGTTAGCGACGGAACCCATGCAATCGGATTTCAAAAGTAAATATTCTTCGCTCCTGTATATTGACCTCCGCTTCGGCAATAAGGT
>CAYIHB010000024.1:0-8148 GCA_964363165.1 uncultured Candidatus Saccharibacteria bacterium | reverse complement strand
TCGTACAAAAGATAGAAAGAGGAAATGTTTATGTTGATTTCAACCGCGCCACCGGGATACTGCCGGCCGAAGAACAGATTCCGGGAGAATTTTTCCAGAGAGGACAGCGCGTCCGGGCATATTTGTATTCCGTTGAAGACACGCAGAGAGGAATCAACCTCCGCCTTTCCCGCACTCATCCGAAATTCATAGAAAAACTTTTCGCTATTGAGGCCCCGGAAATAGAAAACGGAGTGGTGGAAATAAAATCCATTGCCCGGGAAGCGGGCGCCCGTTCCAAGATAGCGGTGCATTCAAACGACGAACACATTGACCCGGTCGGTTCCTGCGTCGGACAGAAAGGCACCCGAGTAAACACTATTACTCAGGAACTTTTGGGTGAAAAAATAGATATAATTCCCTGGTCCGAGGATTCGAAACAATTTGTTTCCAACTCCCTTTCCCCCGCTAAAGTTCTCTCCATAGAAATAGACGAAAAAGAACATAAAGCGGTAATAGAAGTGGCCGACGATCAGCTCTCTTTGGCCATCGGTAAGGGCGGACAGAATGTCCGCCTGGCCGCCAAGCTTACCGGCTGGAGAATAGACATCAAAGGCAACGGCCTGTCTGCGCAGGCAGGCAAAATAGTCACCCCCACCGACGGAGAAAAAGTGGAAGTGAAAGAGGAGTAGAGAAATAAATATATAGGCAAGGATTTTTGTTATTTTTTGTTGTACTCAGTTTTCTACTTGATTATATTAGTTTTATATCCTAAAGTTTAAAGTATGACATCAAATTCTTTAATTTTTTTATTATTCATCCTTGTATTTGGTTTGATTTTATTTTTTTTGGCATTTATTTTTCTATTATCGGGATTAATATCAATAATGTTCGGCGCACCTTATGTTCCACTTTCCCGAAAATCTATTTATAAAATTTTATTATTCGGCGATCTTTCTCCTAATGATGTTCTCCTTGACCTTGGATGTGGCGACGGTCGTGTTTTAATGTCTGGCCTTTCTAATTTTAATATCTCGGAAACAATTGGCTATGAGATAGCGCCATGGCCATATTTAAAAACTCTACTTTTAATCAAATACAATCGGATAAAAAAGATAAAATTATTTCTAAACAATTGTCTAAAAGCAGATATTAGCCAAGCAACATTTATTTACCTTTATCTTTTTCCTGAATTGGTTGACAAAATAGCCTATAAGATCGCAAAAGAAGGAATACCAGAAACGATAATTATATGCGTTTCATTTCCAATAGATATAAATAAACACACTGAATTTCAACTCTCAAAATCAACAAAAATTGATAATTTAATAATATACTTATACAGATTAAAAAACCCATAACCCACTTAAAACATTAAGCAAGCTATGGGTTTTTGTATCCTCAGTCTAGTCATCCCATTGACCGTTGGCAATTGCCTCACCAATCGACTGACCAGGTTCCACACGAACACGTCTCCTTTCGTCTGTTTCTGTGTTTCTGACATCGTAAACATGAGTTTGCATACCTCTTGGGAGGACCCAGTTTAGAGCTTCATCCAAACCCTCCCAACCAGCTAGTCCCTCATCTTTCCATTTATCACTCATAGTGAATCTCCTTGTATTGTTTGATTTTTAGGCCCTTACGACCCGTTTTTGCCGAAAACCATTATCGGCACACTAGTTCGATTTTACAGTACACTATAATATTCTTTTTGTCAAAACAAATAGACTTTTAATAATATTAAACAATTAAAAAATCCCGGTATACACCGGGATTTTTTAATTTAATTTTTTTACATAAACAACGCAACTAAGGCAAGCGAGAGAGTCCCTAACAATTTTACCAAGACATGCAGAGATGGCCCGACGGTATCTTTGAACGGGTCGCCGACGGTGTCGCCGGTAACGGCGGCTTTATGGGCCTCGCTGCCTTTTCCGCCCAGATTTCCCATTTCAATATATTTCTTGGCATTGTCCCAAGCGCCTCCGGCATTGTTCATCAGAGTAGCTAAAAGAAGACCGGCAATGGTGCCGACCATAATCAGTCCGGCTTCCGCTTCTGCTTTCAGAAAAACTCCGACCAATATCGGCACGGCCACAGCCAAGACTCCCGGCATAATCATTTCTCTCAAGGCCGCTTTCGTGGTTATATCGACACAGGCCGCATAGTCGGGTTTGCTGGTTCCAGCCATCAATCCCGGGTCGGCTTTGAACTGGCGTCGAACTTCCTCGACAATTTTGCCGGCTGCTTTTCCAACCGCTCTCATAGCCAAACCGGAGAAGAAGAAAACCAACATCGCGCCTATCAAAGCGGCGACGAAAACTTCCACTTTTGCCAAATCAACGACCGATATTTTCGCTTCCGTCAAATAAGCGGAAAAAAGCAGGAAAGCGGCAAGGGCAGCGCTACCCATGGCATATCCTTTGGTCAAAGCTTTGGTCGTATTACCGGCAGAATCAAGTTGATCGGTCCTTCTCCTTATTTGCTCGGATGCGCCGGACATTTCCACTATTCCGCCGGCATTATCGGTAATCGGTCCGAATGTATCCATGGCTAAAACATAAGCCGCTGTGGCCAACATTCCCATAGTCGCAACCGCTGTTCCATAAAGACCTCCGAAATCGAAACCGGACATTGAACCTAATTTAAATGACAGCAGCAAGGCCGCAGAAATCGTGACAACCGTGGCCGCGGTACATTCGAATCCGACAGAAAGTCCGGCAATTATATTGGTAGCATGGCCGGTTTTTGAGGCATTGGCGATATCCTGGACCGGTCTGTATTTGTGTTCCGTATAGTATTGAGTGATAAATACGAAAGCGATACTTGTCACAATTCCCACTAGCCCGGCGAAGAAATAAAGAATACTGCCCAGCATGTTCATGGTTATAAAATAAAAAGCGACGATAGCCAGTCCGCAAGTTATAAAATATCCCTTGTTCAGCGCCTTCAACGGTTCATCCGTTTCCTTGGCTTTTGCAGACATTACTCCCACTATCGCAGCCAGTAAGCCAAAACCTCTGATAACCAGCGGGAAAATAATTCCACTGATTCCAAAATGAGGGAAAAGAGCGACACCCAATATCATGGCTCCGATATTTTCCGCGGCAGTCGATTCAAAAAGATCCGCCCCTCTACCGGCGCAGTCTCCGACATTGTCTCCGACTAAGTCTGCAATGACTGCGGGATTTCTCGGATCATCTTCCGGAATATTTTTTTCCACTTTTCCGACCAAATCCGCTCCGACATCCGCGGCCTTGGTGTAAATTCCGCCTCCCAATTGCGCGAATAAAGCCACCAAACTGGCTCCGAATCCGAAGCCGACAAGCAAAGTGGGAATCTGTATGGCCGTGTAGCCCAAGAAATCGTAGATATAATAAAGCCCGGTAATGCCGATTAAGCTCATTGCGACTATGGTAATACCGGAAACCGCTCCGGCCCGAAGCGCGATAGTTAATGCCCTACTCAAACTCGTTTGGGCTGCGGAAGCCGTTCTGATATTTGAGCGGACAGAAATCCACATACCGACAAGACCGGAAAAACCGGAAAGAAACGAACCCAGAAGAAAAGCCAGGCCGACTTGAAGGCCGGCATCCGGTTTTCCATTCAGCGCATAAACTCCATAAAGTATTAAAGCCAAAATAACTGCCATTATTCCGATTGTTTTATATTGTCTTTTTAAAAAGGCATTCGCGCCCTTTTTAATTGCTTCATAGATTTCTTGCATTTTGAGTGTCCCCATATCCTGTTTTTTAATCCAGTAGACAAGCCAGCCGGCAAAAAGCAAGGCGAAGATTGAAATAACGAACGAAGTTAATAACATAAATTTTAAAAAATTTCAGCCTGAGGCTGATCCGCCTTTGGCGGAAATTACTAATAATAAATGACAAAAATAACTATATCAGCTTTGAGCTAAAAAGCAAACGGTGTAGTATTGATAATGTTAACTGCCGCATTCCCATACATTTGTGTTTCTCTTTTATATTTTCGGTTTTTTTGATATAATCAAGGAAGGTCAGATTATTAGTTTAATATAAAAAGAGTATGAAAAAATATATAAATATATCTTTGATTGCCGTATTGGTATTCTCGCTTTTCGGATTGTTTTCAACGGCAAAAGCAGAAGACTCAAGTACGCTTAAACAGAGCTTGGGTCAAAAAGTACAGCAGTTGAGAGATGATTTCAACGCAAAAAGAGACGAGATTAAAAAAGAGTTCGAGGAAAATAGAGCTGCCTCGACAGCTGGATTAAAAAGCCAGGTAGAAAAAATGAAAGAGACTGCTCAAAATCTGCGCGGGGAAGCAAAAAATAAAATGATGGCACTGAAAGAGAGCATACAAGGCGAGAAAGACGCTGTCAAAGCAAAAGTTAAAGAAGAAAGAATCGTCGGACGGGAAAAAGCGTTGGAGAGATTTGATAATGCTGTCGAAAGAATGAGCGAACTAAAGGACAGGGTTAGTTCTCAGATAACAAAATTGGGGGCAAAGGGCGTAGATGTTTTGGCCGCCAAGGGTTTTTTGGCAACCGCCGAAACAAAGTTGAGCGAGATAAAAATAAAGATTACGGAAGCAAACACATTGCTCGCCGAATCGACCAATCAGCTGACAAAAGAGGAAAAAACCAAGTTAAGAACAATATCAAACGATATACAAACCTTCATAAAAGATACCCACCAGACACTCAATGATGCGGTTAAATCGTTAAAGGATGCGCTAAAAGCAAAAATGGCAACCACGGCAAATACTGCTGGTACAAGTACGATAACCGGAGAAAATCAATAGGAATTATTAATTAACTCAAGTGTAAACTTGCAAAACACATGGAACCAGAAGAAAAAAAATCAAACGGACCGCTCATAGGATCGATAATTATCGTCATTATTCTAATAGTTGGTGGAATTTACATCTGGCAGTCAAAGGTAAAAAGCGCGTTGGAAACTAAAAAAATTCAATCGGAAACCGTAACACCTATGGACGCCAGTGAATTGAACGCGTTGGAACAAGATCTTGATACGACGGATACGAATGTCAATGTTGACGTAAACAGCTTAAATTAATGCCAAAAATAAACATCAGAAAACTTCCAAAAAGCGAAGTGGAAATTGAAGGTGAAATAGAAACTGATGTTTTTGAGCAATATTTCAACAAAGCCCTAAAAAAAATCGGCCAGAATTTGGAAGTAGACGGTTTCAGAAAAGGAAAAGTCCCGGAAAATGTTTTGCTTTCCAAGATACCTGAGGCACAAATTCTGGGAGAAATGGCGGAAATGGCTTTAAGTGAATACTATCCGAAGATTTTGAGAGACGAAAAAATCGACGCCATCAGCCATCCGGAAATTTCCATTACCAAACTGGCCCGCAAGAACCCGCTGGGATTTAAAATCAAAACGGCCACTATGCCGGAGATGGCACTTCCCGATTACAAGAAGATCGCCAAAAAAATAATCTCGGAAATAAAAGAAGAAGGTAAAAATACAGGGGTGACGGAGAAGGAATTAGAAGACACCATTATGGATATCAGGAAATCCCGCGCTCCTAAAATACATATGGAAGAGGAAGCGAAACATGTTCATAAAGACCTGTCTGCGCAGGCAGGAGGCGAGGAGCATAAGCATGAAGAGGCTCCCCTTCCGGAATTTAACGATGAATTCGTGCAAGCCCTTGGACCCTTTAAGGATATAGCGGACTTCAAAGATAAACTGAAACAAAATATAAAACTGGAAAAAGAAAATCAGGCCAAAGAGAAAATCAGGCTGAAAATCGTGGAAAAAATAATTGACGATTTGAAAATTGAAATGCCGGAAATTCTGACTGAAGTGGAGCTGGATAAAATCTTATACAGAATGGAATCCGACATAACCCAAATGGGTCTGAAATTTGAAGATTATCTGAAACATTTAAACAAAACTATTCCGGACTTGAGAAAAGAATTCAGAGTGGATGCGGAGAAGAAAGCCAAGCTCGGACTCATTCTGAATAAAATCGCCGCAGATGAAAAAATTGTGGCTGACCCGGAACAAGTGGCCAACGAAGTGGCAAAAATACTGGAACACTATAAAGATGCCGACTCCGAACGCGCAAAACTTCACGCCGAAAATGTCCTAACCAACGAAAAAGTTTTCCAATTCTTGGAAAACGTGATATAATGAGGTCATGTTAATACCGACCGTCATAGAAAAATCACAATTTGGCGAAAGGGCTTATGATATATACTCCCGTCTTTTAAGGGAAAGAATAGTATTTTTGGCGGGCCCGATAGATGATAATGTGGCTAACATCGTCATCGCCCAGCTTCTTTTCCTCGAATCCGAAGACTCGAAAAAAGACATCTTTCTTTACATAAACTCTCCCGGCGGGTCCGTCACCTCAACTTTGGCCATAGTGGATACCATGAACCATGTTCGTCCGGACGTTTCCACTTTCTGCGTGGGAGTTGCGGCCTCCGGCGCGGCAATTATTCTTTCATCCGGCAAGAAAGGGAAAAGGTTTATTTTGCCCAATGCGGAAATTATGATCCATCAGCCGTTGGGCGGAGTCGAGGGACAAGCAACGGACATAGCCATTACCGCCAAGCATATTTTAAAAACAAAAGATAATCTGAATAAAATCTTGGCCAATAATACGGGCAAGCCCTTGACTCAGATAGAAAAAGACGTGGAAAGGGATTTCTTTATGGACGCGGAAGAGGCTAAAAAATACGGAGTGATTGATGAGATTGTGACCAAGTCAAAAGCGCCTGTTCCTAAAGCTTAATTTTTATCAAAAAGGCAGACTGAAGCCCCTGTCGACAATTGTCACGACAGGGGCTGTGTTGATATTCTCATCAGAGTTCGCGGGCGCGACCGTTTCTACCGGTTCTCCTACCACCGGTGGAATGAGGAGCGATTGGAGATGCTTTACCCTTTCCATTCCCCCTGAATATAGAACCTTTAATGTCTTTACGGGGGTTAATACAGCCTTCTGGATATTCTTTCCCTTTTCCCAGAACAAACCCCCTGAGAGATTCACCCCTGGTGAGGACAGTATCAGAATCTTTCATATCTTCTACCTCCGATAACGGTTGATATATCCAGGCCCTTCAAAGATCTTCTTTCTCCTCCGAAAGCATTATCACACATTTTGAGGAAAAAAGCAAATATGGACAAAGTTTGTCCGATTTGTTATATTATAAATGTTGGATTTTACAAATTTATTTTTGAATCGGTTTATAGGAATATCCCATATATGTTGTTGTTAAAGAAAAATTTTCACATCTTTTACACTGAAACAAAATCGCAAATATAGTGGTTTGTTTTTATAAGCCGACCTGAGGCTTATGAGCACATTAATAGTAATCTTAATCGGAGTCGGAGTACTCCTTTTAGGCGTTGGGATCGGATATTATCTCCGAGTAGTGGTTGCGTTGGGAAAAAGAAAATCCATAGAAATAGATATAAAACAAATGATGGTCGGCGCCAAGGAAGAGGCGCAAAAAATCACCGATGAAGCGAAAAGTAAGGTAGAAAAAAGGCTGGCCGAGCTAAAAGAGGAAGAAAAAAAGAAGGAGGAAGAATTCAAGGAAACGGAAAAAAGACTTATCAAAAAGGACGAGTTTTTGGATGTCCGGCAGGTTGAAATAAACAAAGAAGTTGAAAATATAAAACTTAAGGTCGAAGAAATAAAAAAGATTCAGGAAAAAGTATCGGCTTTGGAAAATGAAAAAAGAATCGAACTCGAAAGAGTTTCGAAACTGACGGAAGAAACGGCCAAAGAAGAACTGATGCGGGATCTGGAGAAAAAATACGAGGAAGACATACTTATCAGAATCCAAAAACTTGAAAACAGTAACGAGGAGAAATTGGACAGGCGGGCAAAAGACATATTGGCTACTTCCATCCAACGCCTCGCCTCAAGTACCGCGTCCGAATTGATGACAACCATAGTCAATATTCCCAATAATGAAATCAAAGGCAAGGTTATCGGAAAAGAAGGCCGAAATATAAGGGCTTTTGAGCGGGCTTCCGGAGTTGAACTTATCGTGGACGATACTCCGGGTTCCATAATAATTTCTTCATTTGACCCGATCAGAAGACAGATTGCCCGTCTTGCGCTTGAAAATTTGATCCTGGACGGACGCATCCAGCCGGCCAAAATAGAAGAAATGGTGGAAAAAGCCAAAGAGGAAATAAAC
>CAYIHB010000023.1:0-8167 GCA_964363165.1 uncultured Candidatus Saccharibacteria bacterium | reverse complement strand
GTGGTGCCAGTAGGAACACCGATCAAGACTCTGGGTCGGACGAATTTTTTAGACATTTTGTCCGCTTTGTTTATCAGATAGGAAAGCATCTCCTCTGTAACTTCAAAATCAGAAATGACCCCGTCCACCAGCGGGCGTACAGCCTTGATGTGTCCCGGAGTGCGCCCGAGCATTTCTTTGGCTTTTTCTCCCACGGCCAGAATCTGGTTGGTTTTTATGTTCACCGCCACGACCGAAGGCTCATTGATTACGATACCGTGCCCTTTCAAATAGACCAGGGTATTGGAAGTGCCCAGATCTATGCCGATGTCGTTCGAAATTAATTTGTAAAGTTTATCGAACATTTTACAATAATTTTAATAATTCTTCCAAAGAAATGATTTTCCCTTTTTCTTCATTTCTTTTTTTTACCTCTATGCCGTTTTCTTTCAGGCTTCGCGAAGAAAGAACCAACCGATAAGGCATACCCAAAAGATCCGCATCCGCAAATTTTTCGCCGGGAGACAAGCCGTCCCTATCGTCAAAAAGAACTTCAATATTCTTTTTCCTCAGGGTATCGTAGACATTATCCGCCTGTTTCTTGACATTTTTATCTTCACCTAAAGAAAGCAGATGCACCTTAAACGGAGCAACTGTTTCGGGCCAAATTATGCCTTTGTCGTCGGATAACGCCTCGACAATAGCGCCCATAAGTCTGGCCGGCCCGATCCCATAAGAGCCCATAAAAACCGGCTTTTTATCCCCTTTTTCCGTCTGATAAGTTAAATCAAGCGCATCCGAAAAACGGGTCCCCAGCGTAAAAATGTTCCCGACTTCCACCGCTTTCATTTCCTTGAAATTGTCGCCCAAGCCCAGTTCTTTTTTCAGCTCGTCGGTAAAAACTTCCCTGTTGACGGCAATGTTATTTTCTTCATTAACGTAAATAGTATCCTCTCCGGTAGAAGTAACCGTCTGAAACTCGTGAGAAAATTTTGAAAAAGACCCGCCTGAAGCGAAAGTCAGATAAGTCAGATGCCCTATGCCCGCTCTCCTGAAAATATTTTTATAAGCCTCTTTCGCTTTTTCGTAAAATTCATTATGTTCCTTTTCGTCTCTGCAGAAAGAATAAAGATCCTTCATCACGAACTCCCGGGTGCGCATAACTCCGCTCTTGGCGCGCGCTTCATTGCGAAACTTGATTTGGAATTGATAAACGAACTTCGGCAAGTCTCGGTAAGAACTTATGTAACTTTTCATTATACTGGTCAGGGGTTCTTCGTGAGTAAATCCCAGACCGAGCTCCGTGTCGTTTTTTAATTTTGTTTTAAACCAGATGTCCACCTTCGCGTCGTCCCAGCGATCGGTCTTTTTCCAAAGCTCGGGGTTCTGAAGCGCGGTCATTATCATTTCCTGTCCACCGATGGCATCCATTTCTTGGCGAATGATATTTTCAATTTTTTTTAAGACGCGCAGGCCGAGAGGCAGATACGAATACGCCCCGGCCAATTCCTTATGAATAAAGCCTCCGCGCAAAAGAAGTTCCGCGTTTTTGGACACTTCGTCCGTGGGAACCTCTTTCTGGGTTTTGGTGAAAAGTTTGGATTGTCTCATAACCCCCATCTTAACCGAAAAAGGCCTTTTGGTCAAAGTTATAAAACTCATTATTTTTTAGGGATAAGTTGCGAAAACGAGAATCTTCTGCTAGAATGACCCTTATGCAAAAAACAGAAGACAGGAATGCGAGCGCTTCCGTAAGCGTGGAAAAGATGTTTGAAGCGGGGGCTCATTACGGTTATGGAAGATCAAGAAGGCATCCCTCCGTTTCTCCATATATATACGCCACCAAAAATAACGGGGATATAATAGACCTTGAAAAAACAAGCCTTCTGCTCGAAAAAGCGTCGGAGTTCGTCAAAGGTCTGGGCTCTCAGAATAAAATTATTCTTTTGGTCGGCACGAAACCCGAAGCCAGAGGGGTTATAAAAAATGCGGCATCGGATCTGAACATGCCTTATGTTGATACGCGCTGGATCGGAGGCACCTTGAGCAATTTCACGGAAATAAAAAAAAGAATAATGGAATTGGAAAAATATAATAAAGAAAGTACGGAGGGCGGACTGGAAAAATACACCAAAAAAGAAAGAGTGGTCATGGCGAAAAAAATGGAAAAGCTTTCAAAGTATTACGGCGGTTTGCTGGGCCTGAAAAAGGCCCCCGATGCGCTTTTTGTCGTCGATTCAAAAGCGGAACACATAGCCGCGACTGAAGCCAGAAAATCGGCGGTGCCGGTTGTCGCATTGGTAAACTCGGATTCAAACATCAAGGGTATTGATTACCCTATCGTCGGCAATGATTCCGGAATACCCTCCATTAAACTTTTCACCAATTCTATCGTAAATGCCTACAAGGAAGGCACAATGTCCGTACCCGGTAAACCTGCCCGCAATGCTGATAGCATAGCTGCTGCAGGCGAGGAAAAATAACAATATGTCTCAAGATACAACCACTAAGTTGATAAAGGAACTTAGAGATGCGACGGGCATTTCTGTGATGCAGTGCAAAAATGCGTTGGAAGAGGCCGGAGGAGACATGAAAAAAGCTCTGGCTATCCTGAAAAAGACAAGTTCCGATATCGCGCTCAAAAAAGCGGGACGCGACGCCAAAGACGGAAGAGTTTGTATCAAAACGGGAAACGAAAAATCAGTATTGGTTGCCTTGCATTGTGAAACCGATTTTGTGTCCAGGAATGCGGATTTCGCAAACCTGCTTTCCGGTTTGGCGGATATCGCATTCAAAGAAGGAATCGAAAAGATGAAAAAAGAATCGAAAAACATGATCGACCCGATAATTCAGAAAAGCGGGGAAAAAATAGAACTGGGCGACGCTTATGAAGTAAAAGGAAATGTTTTGGGAAATTACGTGCACAATAATAAAATTGCCGTTATTGTCTCTCTGGAAGGCGGAAATGCGGAGCTGGCCAAAGATATTGCTATGCAGATAACGGCCATGCAGCCAGAAGGTATTCCAGAACTTTTAGACCAAGCGTTCATCAAAGACGGAAACGAAACGGTCGGGAAACTCTTGGACAAAAACAGGGCAAAAATAAAAGAAGTAAAACATTATTCAATATAATATTATGTATCTACCTTTAATTTTATTTTTATTATCGCTTTCCGGTATGATCATTATGGTCTGGCGCGAGCTTGTGCTGGTCAGAAACGGTCAAGTTGCAAAAACAGAACATTCGCATCCCTTTGTTCCGGATTTGCAAAAAATAAAACACCTGACTTTCAAAAACGGCAAAAAATTCGGATATGTCACGATTTTCGAAACGCTCAGATTTTTTATTAAGTCCTCGAATTTTATAAAAACCACGGGTGCAATGCTTCTGAAAGAATTGCAGAGTAAATTAAAAAATAAAAACGGCTCGGCCGACGGGACAGCGGAAAAAAAGGAGGCCTCAAAATATTTAAGAGTGATTTCGGAGTACCGACAAAAAATCAGGGAGATGAAACACAGGATAAAAGAAGAAGAAGGGATAGAATAAATTATGCTAGAATAGCAAAAACAAGCCGGCATAGCTCAGTTGGTAGAGCGCCACTTTTGTAAAGTGGATGTCGAGGGTTCGAATCCTTCTGCCGGCTCCGCAGTCAAGCTTAAGTCCGTTGGAGAGGAATGCGGGAATATTTTACTGAGTGAAATAAAAATTATCAGTTATCCACAGGATGTATTGTCTTGATTAATACCCTCAGGGGGTATATACTTATACAGTCATCTTATGAAGTATTTACTTGCGTTAATCTTGGTTGTTAGTTTTGTTGGAATAGCCGTTTTTGGCTTTTCAATTTTTGGTCGTGGAGTGATGCACGGACCAAACTGCATCACTTCTCCTATTGACGGAACACCATGCCCGACAAATATTGCTACTATGACCTTACAGCATATCTCTTCTCTGCAAGCACTTATGATGTCAGTAGTACCACAAATTTCTAATCTGTTTTCACTGCTCGTATTTGCATTTCTTATCTCGGTTTCAATATTCCTATTACATAAAAATTTACTATATCCAAAACTAGAGTTTTTACATCAACGATTACGAGATCTAGCATCTAATTTTTCTTATAGTAAACAAAAAATTATTTCCTGGCTTTCTTTATTTGAGAACAGCCCTGCCTTCTAATAGTAGCACGCATTAAGCGCAAGCTTTTTCGTGCTTTTTAATATCCTTTTAGAGGGTATTTTTATTATTTTACTAACTCGAATTAATAAATCTATGCAAAAAAATATATGGAAACACTTGTAGGAACATCGTTAATAGCGGCATTCGTGGCCGGAGTCGCCGCGCTCTTTGCTCCATGCTGCATCACCGTTCTGCTCCCATCCTATTTGGGAAATATTTTCAGAGAAAAATACAAGATATTCTTTATGACTTTTGTGTTTTTCTTGGGGGTCGCAACAGTCTTCTTGCCAATTGGGCTAGGAGCTTCTTTCTTAGCTCAAGTATTCAGTAAATATCACAATGTGATTTTCAGTATTGGCGGGATATTCTTATTGATCCTTGGGATAACTATGCTTCTTGGTAAAAAGTTTTCTACTCCGACTTCTGTGCGTGATGGAATGAAAAAACACGTTTCATCAATCTATGTTCTTGGCATCTTCTCGGCGATAGCGACAACATGCTGCGCTCCAGTGTTAGCCGGAGTGCTAACACTGTCGGTGGCAAGCGGCACGATTCTGTGGGGTGCACTCTACACTCTAGCGTATGTGGTCGGAATGACCTTGCCGCTGTTCATTATTGCCGCATTCCTTGACAAGGTGAATCTAACTGAACGATTTACTAATGCGAAGAAAACCATTGCAATGAAAATCGGGAGTTTCAGTTGGCAGATTACTATTTCAGAATTAATTTCTGGCCTAATATTTTTTCTAATGGGCGGATATATAACCTATTTAGCTTTCAGTAATAGGTTATTTACCCATTCAGACTACCAGCTTGAGATAAATCTATGGAACGCAAAATTCTTAGGTTTTATTAACGGTTTTGTGACTTTAATTCCAGAATACATCTGGGCGCTTCTACTTATCGGAATAGTTGTTGGTATATCTTACTTATTTATCAAACAGTATAAAAAAACAAAAATATGAGCAAAAATAATTACAATCAAAAAACACCCTGGCTTACGATCACCATCATTGCGGTCGTAGTGCTGGGTCTTGGGTATTTCTTAGTTAAAAGTTCGCCGAATAGCACAAATCAGACACCTGTTGTCGATAACATGCACGGATCGCCCGGGGCTCCTAATACCGAGCAGTTGAATTCACTTATCGGAAAGCCAATGCCGGACATCCAACTGGCGGACAAAGATGGGAAAATATATAGCCCTGCGGACTTCAAGGGCAAATACACCGTTTTGTTCTTTAACGAAGGCCTTATGTGCTACCCGGCGTGCTGGAATCAAATAGCTTCTTTCGGCAGTGATGCGAGATTTAACAGCGATACGATTCAGGCGATATCAGTCGTTGCGGATTCCGCAAATGATTGGAAAACAGCAATAGCTCAAATGCCCCAGCTTGCCAAAGCAGCTATGATGTTTGACAACGGGGCGAATGCTTCTCGGCAACTTGGCGTGTTGACCACTAATTCCTCAATGCACAGAGGCTCACTGCCCGGTCATACGTATATCATAATTGATAAAGACGGAATTGTCAGATATGTATTTGACGATCCGAATATGGCAATAGCAAACGACATGCTTTTCAAAAAAATTGGAGAATTAAAATGGAGGAATTAATAAGTAAACTAGTCGATTACTGTAAAGAATAATCTCTCGACATTGTTCGAGACAAGAAAAAAATGGAAAATGAAAATGAAGTTGTAGAAGAAATAAAAAAAGAAAATAACCTACCACCAATAACAAGTATTATTATTGTGATAGCTTTAATTGTTGGGGCTGTTATTTACGCAACTAAGTTTCCAAGGAATCAAAACGGAGAAACTTTGTCATATCCAGCCCGATTGAGTTCAGGGCAGCAGGGAAAGGTTTTGCAAGATTGGGTTGAATTGTCGGTGAAATGGGGAGATCTGGGAGTACAAATGACCGAAGCGGGAGTCATTGACAAAGAAAAGTTCGAGAACTTGTATAGTCAAAGAGGCGGACTAGCGCAAACTGATAGAGAATATTTAACTAGTAGTAATAATGGCAATCTGATGATTCATTCCGAGAATGCCGGAATAATACTAAATATGCTTTGGGCGTTTGGTTTGGCAAATACAAATCCAATTCTTGAAAATGGCCCAATGATGGACCTAAGGTATGGCGGGGCCGGAAATTTCGCTTCTACCGGCGGGTGGACATTGGCAAAGGGAAATGCCATGGATCACTACAGCATGCACCAATTCGTAAAATTGACACCCGAACAACAAGATTTGGTTGAACGGGTTGCTAAGAATATCTATCGACCATGTTGCGATAACTCCACCTACTTCCCAGACTGCAATCACGGCATGGCCATGCTTGGACTGCTAGAACTTATGGCCTCGCAAGGAGTGTCAGAAACTGATATGTATAAAGTTGCATTACAGGTAAACACTCTTTGGTTCCCGGATACATATGAGGCCATTAAAACTTTTATGACCTCTCAAGGCATTGATTGGAACACCGTTGATCCTAAAAGAATTCTAGGAGCAGAGTTTTCCAGTAGTTCGGGATACCAAAAAATGCTGTCTCAAATGAAACCTCAACAGCAAAAAGGCGGAGCAAGTTGTGGTGCTTAAAAACTAAATTAAAAAATATTATGAAAACAGAACACAAAATAATTGCAGGAGTTATATTACTAACGTTGATTATCATATTTGGCGGAACCTGGCTATCCAGTAAGGAAGGAGCTAAGAATGCTGAGAAACTCAGTAAATCCATGATGGGAGAAAAGATGACAGATGAAGGTGCGGGACATGTTGGTCGTAATGAAATACATTCGGCGTATAAAACAAATCCTCCGACTTCTGGCCCACATTGGGTTGATGTAGCGGGAGGAGGAATTAAAAAAGAACCTGTTCCCGATGAACTTGTGCTTCATAGCATGGAGCACGGAGCGGCAGTTGTTTGGTATAAGGAGGGACTAGATCAAAGGGACATAGATAAAGTTACAGAAGCGTTTAATAATTCTTCTGGAAAGAAAATAATGTTAGCGCGTAAAGACCTTGATGTTCCAGTTGCACTAACATCGTGGGGTTATTTGCTCAAACTTCAAACAATTGACGAAACAAAAATAAAGGAATTCATAGAAACGAATAACGACAGAGCACCTGAAAAAGCGCCTATTTAGAAAGCGCTCTCGGGTTATCCACAGGTCGATTGCAGAGCGTAATATTGACAAATAGGGGGTAGGGGTATAGGGTATAAGTAAGGTCGAGCTTTTACTATTAACTTATAAAATATATGTTAGATCAAAAACTTAAAAAGAAAGCATTACATCGCGCTAAAATTATTCACGGTCAACTTGGGGGCTTGATAAAAGCGATAGAGGAAGAAAAGTATTGTATTAACTTGATTACACAATCCCGCTCAATACAACTTTCACTGAAAAGCATGGATAGATTGCTTTTAGCCAATCACCTTAGTGGTCATGTAAAGCATATGCTCAATGATAAAAAACAGGAAAGTAAAGCTATTAAAGAACTGGTCGACTTGTATGCATTATCAAATAAATAAAATAAATTATGATGTACGGATTATATAACGGGTGGGGTGTCGGGGGTATGATGAGTTGGTTAGGGGGTGGAATTATGATGATTTTATTTTGGGCAGCAGTTATTTATTTCATTGTTTGGCTCGTTCGCAATAATAAAACAAACGGAGTGGATAATAAAAAAGCTCTGGATATTTTAAAAGAACGATATGCCAAGGGTGAAATAGATAAAAAAGAATTTGAAGAAAAGAAAAAGGATTTAAGCAACTAATTATAATTAAATATACAAAATATATGGAATTCGATTACACAATAAATACAACGAAATCTTTTACTGAAGCGGTTCGAGATGTGGAAGAAGAGATTTCCCAAGCTGGCATGCGAGTTTTGTATGTTCACGATGTGCAAAAAACTTTAGACGAAAAGGGCTTTAAGAGAGAGCCATTCAAGATAGTTGAATTTTGCAACGCAAAATTTGCCAATGAGTTTTTAAACGTCG
>CAYIHB010000022.1:0-9584 GCA_964363165.1 uncultured Candidatus Saccharibacteria bacterium | reverse complement strand
GGAATATACGACTTGCGCAAAGCGGAAGAACGCGAGCATATTTTACTCGGTTTGAAAAAAGCGCTGGATAAAATAGACCGCGTCATCACTGTTATCCGCGGATCCAAAGACGGGCAGGTCGCAAAGTTTAATTTAATGAAAGAATTTAAGTTTTCCGAATTGCAGACGATCGCAATACTTGAAATGAAACTGCAAAAGCTGGCCGGGCTTGAAAGAAAAGCGGTGGAAAACGAACTTGAGGAAAAACAGAAATTTATCAAGGAAACAAAGGATCTTTTGGCAAGTCCGAAGAAGATACTGAATGTAATTTCTTCGGAACTGAAAGAAACTCGCGAAAAGTATGCGGATGAACGCAGAACAAAAATAATCAAAGGGGGAAATAAGGAAATTTCAGATGAAGATCTGATACCGGAAAAAGAAACAATGCTCGTTTTTACCGCCGGCGGATATGTCAAGCGTACGGATCCTTCCGAATATCGTTCACAGAAACGGGGCGGGGTTGGTGTTGTTGATCTGGAAACAAAAGAAGAAGATTTCGTGACAATGCTCATATCGGGTTCCTCCCATAGCGACTTGCTTTTCTTCACCAACTTGGGAAAAGTTTATCAAATGAAAATGTATGACATTCCGGAAGGCCGTCGCGCCACCAAAGGCAAGTCCATTATGAATTTTATTTCACTTTCCGGCGAAGAAAAAGTTACTTCAATCCTGTCGATGCCGAAAGAATTAAAAAAATCACCGATTTCCCTAATGTTGGTGACGAAAAAAGGCACAGCTAAAAAAATGTCGGGGGAGTCCTTTAAGGATGTGCGCCGAAGCGGGATTATTGCTATTCGCTTGGACAAAGAAGATGAACTTGTTTCAGCTTTGTTGACTGATAAAGGCGATGAAGTGATGCTTGCCACGGCTAACGGACAATCAATCAGATTTAAAGAGGGAGATATAAGAGAAATGGGACGTACTGCCGGCGGAGTTCGGGGTATAAAGCTCGGAAAAGGCGACGAAGTGATTGGTGTCGATGCGGTCAGGAAAAACCCCGCCAGGGACGGGGCAGGTAAAAAAGAAGGATTCTTCCTTTCCATAAGTGTTAACGGTTTCGGCAAAAAAACTTCCCTGAAAGAATATAAAGTTCAGAAAAGAGGGGGATCCGGAATTAAAACCGCTAAAGTAACAACCAAGACCGGCAAACTTATAGTCGCTAAAGTATTAACTGGCGAGGAAGAGGAATTGATAGCGATGTCCAAAAAGGGTCAGGTTATAAGGACGGTTTTGAAAGATATATCGTCTCTGGGCAGGCAGACCCAGGGTGTAACCGTAATGCGCCTGCGGGCAGGCGACGGTATCGCGTCTCTGGCGTGTCTTTGATATTTAAGCGATAAAAAATGCTATAATTAAGCTATGTTCAGCGATCCGGTAAAAAATTTAAGAGCTTTTGGCCTGAAGGAAAATATGATTGTTGCGGATTTGGGCGCCGGTTCGGGATTTTACGCGATTGCTGCTGCGGAAATGGTTCCGGCAGGAAAAGTTTACGCTATTGAGGTGCAGAAAGATTTTTTGACGACAATCAGAAATAAAGCGGCAGAAGCCCATCTTGATAACATAGAATGTCTTTGGGGAGATGTTGAAAAAATAGGCGGGACTAGAGTAAAAGATAAAGTCGTGGATGCGGTCATCGCTTCCAATATATTTTTTCAAGTGGAAGATAAAGATAAGTTCATAGAGGAAACAAAAAGGATATTAAAACCCGGGGGCAGGGTTCTTCTGATTGACTGGTCCGACAGTCCGTCTTCCATTGGGCCCAGTTTCGATAAAATTATTTCCAAGAACAAAACCCGAGAGATTTTTGAAAGAAAAGGATTCGCCTGGCAACGCGACATTGATGCGGGAGCTCACCATTATGGTATAATCTTAGCCAAGAGTTAATATTGAAATGAAAGGAAATTTCCAACTCATAATCCTAATTATATTCATCGCGGCCGCTATCCTTGGTGTTTTCGTTTTTTCCGGCGCAATACCTCTCGGGAAAAATGACAGCACCGGAGCGCAAGGCACGGTTGTCTTATGGGGCACCGTCAAGTCTCAAATCATTTTACCTTTACTTGACAGTTTTAATCTTGCCAATACCTCTTTTGTCGTGAAATACTTGGAAAAATCTCCGGATACCTTCGACAATGATCTGCTGGAAGCGCTTGCCGCCGGAGTGGGCCCTGACATGTTTTTTATAACCGATGATTTGGCTTATAAATACAGTAATAAGATCTTCACTATTCCATATGCGAGTTTTCCGGTCAATACTTTTAAAAATAATTTCGCCGGGGCCGGAGAAGTGTTTTTAACCTCCAAAGGAGTTTCGGCTTTTCCGCTTTCGGTTGATCCCTTGATGATGTATTACAACAGAAGCATTCTTGACGCCAATGGGATCGCCTACCCGCCGGTCTATTGGGATGAATTTGTCAGTCTCGTTCCTCTTTTAACCAAAAAAGACAGTAACGGCCTTGTTGCCAGGGGTACCGTGGCAATGGGGCAGTTTTCCAATGTTCTGCACGCTAAGGACATATTGTCCGCTCTTTTCATGCAGGCAGGGAACCCGATCGTATCCGAGAAAGACGGATCCTTTGCGTCCACTTTGAATGAAAGCGGCAGTCAGGACAAACTGGGTTTGATTTTGAAATTTTACACGGATTTTGCCGATCCCTTGAAGGATGTTTACTCTTGGAATAGGTCTTTTTCGAATTCTCAGGATGCTTTTAGCGCGGAAAATCTGGTTTTTTATTTTGGTTATGCCAGCGAACTTCAATCTTTGGTCAATAAAAATCCCAACCAAAACTTTTTGGTTTCTTCCATACCCCAAATCAGGAACAGCACTTTTAAACTGACATCCGGCCATCTAACGGGTATAGCCATTTCTTCTTTTTCCAAGAATTTCAATACCGCTTTTACGGCGGCGGGCCTTATGGCGAACGGAGATTTCGCCTCTAAATTTTCTTCCGCTCTGGGAATAGCTCCGGCGCGCCGGGATTTGCTTAATACCAAACCGATGGATGCGTATTCGCCGACTTTTTACAGTTCCGCCTTTTTCACCAGAAGCTGGCTTGATCCGTCGCCTAAAGATACCAACGATATTTTCCAAGGTATGGTTGAGAAAGTGCTTTCGAACAGTATGACAGTCGGGGAAGCAATAAACGACGCCAGCGCCAAACTTGGATTATTATTAATCAAGTAAATTTCATGACAAAAACCGACTTAAAATTATTTCTGATTGCTATAATGGTGTTATCAGGAGTTTTTTGTTTGTCTTTTTTATCCGGCACGAAAATTTCGGCCCAAACCCAAGATCAAATTGTCGTAGAAACCACCGGATATTCGGTACTAAGCGCAAGCTCCTTCGTATTCGGAGGATATTATTCCGGCAATCTGGATAAAAAAGGATTTACCACTTATTTTGAGTTCAAAAAAAACGACGGCAATTTGAGTACCGGCGCGGAAGAAACGATAAAGATTGTACGCAACATAGGTGTAAGAGAATCCAATGATTTTTACACCAGTCCCGAACTTAACCTTTTCTCCACATATTATTTCAGGGCCGTAGGTTATTTTAATGACAGCCCCAGTCAAAAATTATATGGAAGTACTTTAAGGCTCGATACGGGCCCCAGTTTTATCGGAGCCATACCGTTTACTGTGGAGGGAAACAATCCTCTAGTCGCGGTGCCTTACATTCCGACGGAGGTTTTAGCTGGTGCTTTCTTTTTGAGCACTACTGATAAAACGGCGAATATAAGGACAAAAGTTTATAATGAAAATCCTCAAGGGCTTAAATTAAAGATAGAATACGGTGAAGATGATTTTGATTTTGAAAGCGACTTTCTGCAGATTGACCAGGCCGGCAATATCTCTGTCACGTTGAATAATCTTAATCCCGAAACTAAATACTATTTTAGATTATTTGATACTACGAAGAATTTGGATTCTTCCGGTGAAGGCACGTTCGCGACTCAAAGCACCACCGGGTCGCAGATTTTGGCAAGCGTTTCAGTAGACGGCATTACCGAAAATTCGGCTACTTTTAGGGCAGCCATTTACAATGAAAATCCGCAGAATCTTAAACTTAAAGTGGAGTATGGAGAAAATGATTTTACCGCGCAAAGTGGTTTTCTTTCCATCGACAAATCGGGCAATGCCAGTCTTGCCTTGACGGGTCTTAAATCCGGGACGGTTTATAAATATCGGTTGATTAATACGGCGGAAGTTTTCGATGTAACTGATACCCATATATTTACCACCAAAACAACTCCAACCACTAAACCAACGACTCCAACCGCCCCACCGGCGGGAAGCACGGGTTTGGTTCCTTGTGACGGTTCGGTGGCTAATCCTTGCGGATTTAAACAAATCGGGGATTTAATCAATACGGTAATAGGTTTTATTTTTAAAAATATAGTATTGCCTTTGGCCGCCATAATGTTCGCTTATGCGGGGTTTCTGCTTGTGACTTCGGGAGGGGAAACATCCAAGAGGGAGGAGGCGAAAAAAATATTCACCAATGTGACTATCGGTCTGGTTATTGCGGCGGCCGCTTTTCTGATAGTTCAGACGGTATTGGTAATCGTAGGATACAATACCAGTGTCGGAATCAATTGGTTTGGATTTGAGAAACCGTAAATGATATAATATAAAGTATGAATTATTTAAAGAAGAACTTGCCGAACATCATTATAATAGTTTTTTTACTGATCTTACCGGTTTTGTCTTTGGCCCAACAATATGTTCCACCAGCTACTGATGCTCCTGTAAAAATAGTAAATCCCATAAAATCAACAACAATAACCGAATTGATTAAAACCATTCTGGAAGGAGTAATAAAAATCGGCATGCCAGTTATTGTTTTGGCTATCATTTACTGCGGTTTTCTTTTTGTTTCGGCGCGGGGCAAGCCGGAAAAACTGGAAGAAGCGAAAAAAGCATTATTATATACCTTAATCGGCGCGGCGATACTTCTAGGGTCGTGGGCTATCGCGCAGCTTATAACAGATACGGTACTCGCATTATAAATTAACCCAATCTTACATCATGTGTAATTTAATTCTTGGCCCAAAATTTCAAGACTTATTAAGTTATATAACTTGTATTATAAGCAATTATGTCGTTGTCTTAATCGTTGCTATTGCCATGGTTATGTTTATCTGGGGGGTTGTCCAATATGTCATAAACAATGGCGAGGAGGCAAAAAAAGAGAGGGGCAAGCAGTTTATGATTTGGGGAATCATCGGTTTGGCGGTAATGATTGCAGTTTGGGGCCTGGTCAGGATTCTGGGTACTACTTTCGGCATTGATTATGCTATTCCACAGTTAAAGTAGTTGACTTGCATTACTTTTACCGATTGTTGTGGTACAATATGGGTATATTATTAGCATATATAACCTGCCCGCAATGCTTTAAGTATAGCTTATGCAGGCGGGGGTCGTCGAATTATTAGTTAAGTTAATTATTAATTAGGATTTATGAAGAAAAAATTAATTGTGTTGTCGAGTTCCGTTTTGAGTTTTTTGCCGTTTGTAGCCTTGGCGCAACAGTCAACAGGCTGTGCGACTGTAGTGCCAGGCACAATCCAAAGCATCATTTGTAAAATAGGGAATATTTTGGATACCATTATCCCCGTGCTGGTTGTTTTGGGCGTGGTCTACTTCGTCTGGGGAGTCATCACTTACGTTATTTCCAGCGATGAGGAAGCAAAGAAATCCGGAAGGAACAGAATGATTTACGGCATCATTGGCTTGGTTGTCATTGTTGCTCTATGGGGACTCGTCGGTATCGTCACCAAGACTTTCGGCTTGACTGGTCCTGCCAGTGTTTCCATTCCGACAGTTCCTTTTTAATTCAGATTTATACATAAATATGGATCTATTCTCTACAAAGGTAGCTTATGCGAGTGTTGATTCTTTCGTTTCGAGCCTCAATAATCATATCGTAAACCCGATTATAATACTTCTCTTTGGTCTGGCAGTGGTCTATTTTCTGTATGGCGTGTTCGAATTTATTTCAAATCAGGAGAATGAGGAGAAAAAAACAACCGGCAAGAGCCATATGATCTGGGGAATCGTCGGGATTGTCATAATGATGGGGGTGTTTACGATTTTGAATATGATTATGAACACTTTCAACATACGGGGAATAGATCCGGAACAGGGAACCGTAAACTTACCTGATTATAATCCTTAATTTGATTTGACCTGAAAATAAATAAAACGATAAAAGGGCAGTATTCGTAGAACGATACTGCCCTTCGCGTTGCGTCCTTTCAGCGCAACATTAATTATTTACCGGGTAGATTCTGAAGGACTTGTGTCCATTCAAAGAATCACTCGGATCAAAGAACTTTATAGGTCCCTTATATCTTCCTTCAGGGACCCTGGATTTTCCCTTTCCAGGATAAATAATCACCTCAGAAATTCCAGGGAATTTTTCAGCAATGGAATCATCTGACTCCAAATAGAATCCCCTGTTTTCCGTTACTTCACAGGGGGTGAGGTACTCTTGAAAAGTAGTGATACTGGCAACATTTGTTGACATTTCATCAGGAGGTGGTGTTTTGTGTGTTATGGAGTGGTACAAAATTACTCCCACAATAACCACCATAGCAATTCCACCCCCTAACATTTTTTTCGAGTTCATTTATGACCCCCTTTTCCTTTTCCGAATGTGCCTGGTGGTATCAGGCTTACATCATGAAGATTCTTTAAATCAGGTGCTGAAATATCAAGAACGAATCTTTCTTCCGAGTACTCTGCTGTTTCATCCAACAGAAGTGCTGAACGGTGAGCTTGTTCTGTTTCCAGTCCCGTACCATCTTCTCCTTTTCTTTTCAGTATTTCTGTAGACTTAAGGAGCGCTTCAGCCCGGGCTGGAGTGCGTTTCAACTTCTTTGTCTCTTCATCTGGATTGCTGGTATCCAGGATGATCCCAATTGACACCCCCCAACGAGTCGCCAATTCTTTGATTTTTGAATCATTGTTGGCACACACATCGTTCTGAATCTTGTTGGCGTCAAGGAGACTCTCCATCTCATGTTCAGCGTAATATTTACTGAACATTTTCACGATTTCCTTTCGAACGACCGCTTTCAATGTTTCCGGTTCTATTGAATGAAATCGAACGAAGTTTTCTGCTGCTTCCTTCGGAGTGCCAGATACATCTACCCGTAAATGAACGGTCAAATGTACTTTCATGTTCTCTGCCGGGTCATTCGTTGGAAGATTTTCTTCCCCAACTGAAGATATAACCTGTCGAAGACTTCTTTTGGATCCTTCTTCAAGCTCTTCCCAGGGCAATTTTGGATGTAGCCCGGGGAATATGACTCTTCTGCCTTTTTTAAATGGATCAAGCAAGAGAATAGCGTGAAAATCTACCACTTCTTCTGCAATCAGTCCAAAGAAGACTGATGCGGCAAAACTCAAGAGCATTAAAACAATGCCCCAAAAAAGACTGCCGAAGAGAAGAAAAAGTATTACTCCAATCACCAGGAAAAGAACAATATTCCACCACAACACCGGTTTCGGCATTATGGTCTTTTGGATTTTTACCTCCCCCGATTCTGTATTTATCATTTTAGTATCTCCTTGAAAGTGTATTTTGTTAGTTTAGTTTGTTTATCCGAAAGGCCAAAAGGGGATTAGCCGCTCAAATAAACAAACTATCCTAACGTTTTTTCAAGGTACTTATTATAGTCAAGGTATATCACACCAAAAGAAAAAAGTCAACCTTATTAATTATATCTGAAAGGTTTATTTTATAAATAAAAAACCGCTAGAGAAGAACTTATCTCTAGCGGGTAATACACAATACTTAACTTCTTGGTTTCTTTGTCTCCATCTTATTAGTTATGAAATAGATTTAGCCTTTTTCTGAAGAAGATACTCTGCGTTGTAGCTTTTCAGAGGTTCAAATTCACTGAAGTGTGGCATGCGGTTTGTAAGTTCGGGGGCAATCTGAATGGCAAGGTTCCTTTTTTCCGACCATGCGATTTTGAACTCATGTGCCATTTCGTCCCAGGTGAATTGTTCAGGATGGAGGTATTCATCGCGATCTTTAGGACGGATGTATAGTTTTATATTTTCTCCTCGATTGGTTTTATCTTGATTTACACAGGCTTGAGCGGCTTCATGGCCACGAAGGTTTACAATACGAACTATTTCATCTTGAGTACCACTTTCGTGAATTAAATGTAAATCGACTCCAAATACTTCTTTTGCCAAAAATGCTAGTTGATTAAAGATTTCTTCTTTGTTACGTTTTTGTTCTTCAAGTTCCCATTTTTGTCTTGTCTCTTTTTCCTTCGCCTCCTTTTTCTCTTTTATTTTATTCAAAAGAGGAGTAAGACATGCGATTACTAAAACCCCAGCAAAAATGACGATTCCTAATATCTGCATCGTGTCCATGATACTTCTCCTTCCCGACGTTCATCGTCGGATATCTGAGCCTGAATTAGCACAGACCTGAAGACATTCATCGTCGCCAGGCATAAAGCATTAAAGCCTTATGTCTGACGGCGATAGAAATCTTATTGTCAAAGAATTTATTACTTTTAAATTATATCAAACAAAAGAAAAAAGTCAACCTTTCAAGGTTGACTTTTTTCTTCGTGATTTAAGGCTTATTTAAGCATGTTTCATCGGTTCCGATCTGTACTTTTCCTCGGCATAAACGTACCTCCATAAATAAACTATTGCCACCACTAATGCTATGAAAAATACCCATTGAACCAAACCGGAAGGCATGAAGCCGTTCGAGCCGAACAAGGCATTAGCCGCAAGTCCACTGTAAGTGTCTTTGGTATCGCTGGTGGTTGTAGTCGTTTTTTCTGTGGTTGCCGGAGCGGCAGTAGCCGGAACCGGAGTTGGTACGTAATTTCCGATACAGGACTGGCCGGTAGTTGTGCTGAAGCCGGTATTTCTTCCGTTGCATCCGTCGATTACTGTCGGGCTATTGTAAATAGGTGTTGTATAGACAACGGGCATGTATTGCGGATAATAATTGTATTGGTATTGCGTAGGGTAATCAATTGGAGTGAATATTACTCCACTGTTAACCATTCCACCGGCAGCATAAGCGGATGAAGCCAAAAAGAGTCCTAAAATAAAGGTTATAATACCAAAAGCCAATATTAATTTGTTGTTTCTTCTACTCATATACAGTAAGCATAGCACTTATTAGTATAAATGTCAAGTACTTAATGATGTGCCGAGGGGGAGACTTGGCCACAGGTATTTTTCTGCTGAAAAATCCTGCGACCCCGCCTCGCGCCGTCGCGCTCCGGCCTTCAAGTCGGGCAAAATGCATAACATGCATTTGTGCCGAGGGGGAGACTTGAACTCCCATGGAATTACTTCCGCTTGCTCCTAAGGCAAGTGCGTCTGCCAATTTCGCCACCTCGGCGTAATAAACCTCTCGTCAGGAATAGTTTTTTGCTAAAAACTTTCCCGACCCGGACTCGCGCCGTCGCGCTCCGTCTCGGACAAGTGCTTAAGCACTTGTCCGCCCAGAGGGGATCGAACCCCCGACCTTATCCTTAAGAGGGATCTGCTCT
>CAYIHB010000021.1:0-9944 GCA_964363165.1 uncultured Candidatus Saccharibacteria bacterium | reverse complement strand
AAACCCGAAAAACCTCTATTTTTACGCAAAGAATAATATGACTCCGAAATACATCGATATTCATGCTCATGTAAATTTTAAGGCATTTGACGAGGATCGGGATGCTGTCGTTAAAAGGGCGCTGGAGAATGATACTTGGCTCATAAATGTCGGCACGCAAGTTGATACTTCCAAAAAAGCGGTTGAAATGGCGCGTCAGTGCAAGGAGGGAGTTTATGCAGTTATAGGCTTGCACCCGATTCACACCGGCAAATCATTTCACGACAAACAGGAGCTTGGAGAAGAAGGCGCCGAATTCACTTCCCGCGGAGAAGTTTTCGACAAAAATATTTACCGGGAACTTCTGAAAGATCCGAAAGTCGTGGCCATAGGGGAATGCGGACTTGATTATTATCGAGCGGAGCCGGAATCGATTGAAAAACAAAAAAAAGCGTTCATTGAGCAGATAGAACTGGCCAACGAAATAGGCAAACCATTGATGTTACACATAAGAGATGCGTATGCCGACACGCTTAGAATTTTGAAGGAACACGCAAAAGTAAAGGGGGTGATTCATTTTTTTGCCGGTAATGTTGAAGAAGCAAAGGGTTTTCTTGATTTTGGGTTTATGCTTTCTTTCAGCGGCGCTATAACATATCCGCCAAGAAAAAACGGAGAAGGATGCAATTACGGAGAAATAATTAAAAATACTCCGCTTGAAATGATATTGACCGACACGGATTCTCCCTACGTCGCGCCGGTTCCATACCGCGGGAAACGCAACGAACCGTTTTATGTCAGGGAAATAGTGAAAAAAATTGCCGAAATTAAAAATCTGCCCGAAAGGGAGGTCGCCAAGGCCGTTGTCGCAAATGCCCGAAAACTTTTTGACATTTAGACAGGAAATTGCTACTATATTCATATCTCATTTGTTCCGACCCTGAAGTCGAAACACAAATCTGCCCACAAGGCGGGATAAAGGTCCAAGGTGAGAGATTATATTAAAAGTAATTCATAGCCGGATAAATGGATAATATTGACGAGAATGCAGACATAAACTCCCGCGTTTACGAAGTGGGCTATCTTTTAGTGCCTGCCATTTCCGAGGAAAATATGCCTGTTAATTGCGGTAATTTGAAAGACCTTATAGTCAGCATGAGCGGTGAAATAATTTTTGATGAAATGCCGAAAATGATAACGCTGGCCTATGCCATGTCCAAGGTGGTTCAAAATGTGCGAAGCAAGTTCGACTCCGCCTATTTTGGCTGGATCAAATTTGAAATAAATCCGGACAAAATTCTGGAATTAAAGAAAAAACTCGGTCTTGATCCGAATATCATCAGATTTTTGATATTGAAAACAGTCAGGGAGAATACCATTGCCGCCAAAAGATTTATACACAAAGATTACAAGAGAAAAACCTCAGCCGCCAGAAAAGACAGGCAGAACGATTCAGTCGCTCCTATTGATAGGGAGAAAATAGACAAAGAAATAGACGCCATGGTCGCGGTTTAAAATTATTATTAATAATAAATAAAAATTATGTATTTAAACAAAGTAATTATAATAGGAAATCTTACTCGCGACCCGGAACTCCGCTCCCTTCCTTCGGGGATAAAAGTCTGCACGTTTTCTCTTGCCACCAATCGTGTTTGGAAAGACAAAAACGGAGCGCGGCAAGAATCCACCGATTATCACAATGTCGTGGTTTTCGGACGCCAGGCGGAAACAGTCGCGCAATACATGAAAAAAGGAAGTTCTATGTTAATTGAAGGCAGGATACAGACAAGAAGTTGGGACGATAAAACAAGCGGGGAAAAAAAATATCGCACAGAAATAGTTGCGGACCGCACCCAATTCGGTCCAAAAAGCGGGGGCACGAGCGTATCGGTACAAAGCGCGGAATCCGGCAAAGAGTCCGGTGAGAAAAATTCTAAAGAAATCGACACCATAGAATACCCGGAAGAGGATATTAATCCGGAAGACATACCGTTTTAATACAAAAAAATCATGAAACAAGATTATTTTTCGGCTAACAATATAAAGTATATAGACTACAAGGATATTGAAATCTTAAAAAAATTTTTGAATCCAAACGGCAAGATAGTAAGTCATAAACGCAGCGGCGTAACGATGAAAAATCAGCGCCAGATTGCCAGTGCCGTCAAAAATGCGCGGTTTTTGGGTTTGCTTCCTTATATCGCCAAATAAATTTGAATTTATAAAATTAATCGGAAATAAAATTTCTATAGTATAGAAAACATGCTTCAGTACAACGAAATCAGGGAAAAAAAGATAATTATATACGATAATGAGCCATGTGAAGTGATGGATTCTCATGTTGCCAGAACCCAGCAAAGAAAACCGCAAAATCAGGTAAGATTAAAAAGCTTGATTTCCGGCAAAACGATTGCCGCTACTTTCCATGTTTCCGATACTGCCGAGGAAGCGGATATAGAAAAAAGAGAAATAAAATTTCTTTATCACAACAGGGGCGAATATTGGTTTTGCGATCCGGCAGATCCTAAAAACAGGTTCAAGCTGGATGCCGCCCTTATAGGCGATACGGGAAAATTTTTTAAAGAAAATGGACTTGTTATCGCTTTGGTTTGGAGCAATGAAAATGATGAAGAAAAAACAATAAAAATAACCTTGCCTATCAAGATGGAATTCAAAGTAAAAGAAGCGCCTCCGGCAGTGCGCGGGGACACTTCCAAGAGTGGTAGCAAAACCATCACGCTGGAAAACGGCGCAACCTTGAACGCTCCAATGTTCATAGAAGAAGGGGATGTCATCCGCGTAAATACGGAAACCGGGGAATACGTGGAAAGAGTCTGAAAATACTTTTCCTATTTTATACTTCTTCTGAAAACTTTTTTCTAATTTCTTTTAATATTTGATGTGAGATTTTTGAATTCTCTTTCAAAAAAGTTCGGGTAGAATCGTAACCTACGCCCAATTTTATTTTTTCCTTCTGTTCGCCGTTCGCTATATAAAAATAGGAGTTTCCGATTTTTTCTACGATTTTGAATTTTTCACCCAGGGCAATAATCTCTCCCTCCTTGGAGATTCCTTCGTTGTAAATGATATCAAATTCCGTCTGCTTGAAAGGCGCGGCGACTTTGTTTTTTACTACTTTGACGCGCGTACGGCTTCCGACGATCTCTTCCCCTTTTTTGATCTGGGCGATTTTTCTTATATCAAGTCGGACAGAAGTGTAGAACTTCAGCGCCTTTCCTCCGGGAGTTGTTTCAGGGTTGCCAAACATAACCCCGATTTGCATTCTGATTTGATTTATGAAAATAACCACGGTTTTGCTTTTAGCCACGATAGCCGTGAGTTTGCGGAGCGCCTGAGACATTAATCTGGCTTGTTTGCCTACGTGATATGCTCCCATGTCTCCCTCTATTTCGTCTTTAGGAGTGAGAGCGGCAACAGAGTCGACGACTATGACGTCGATTTTTCCAGTTCGTACCAGACTTTCGACGATTTCAAGGGCCTGCTCACCGGTGTCCGGCTGGGAAATAAGCAGATTGTCAATATTGACTCCCAGCTTTTTGCTGTAATCCGGATCCATTGCATGTTCGGCGTCTATGTAGGCGCAGACGCCCCCCAATTTTTGCGCTTCGGCGACTATATGCAAAGAAAGCGTTGTCTTGCCGGAAGATTCGGGTCCGAATATCTCGATAATTCTTCCGCGCGGTATCCCGCCCACCCCCAAGGCCATATCCAGCCCGATTGATCCTGTCGGTATGGTATTGACGTCCACTTTCGGCGTATCGCCGAGTTTCATTATTGATCCTTCTCCAAACTTGGCTTGTATCGCCTTTACAGCATCATCAAGCATCGATACTCCCACAGTTTTATCCTCTTTCTTCTCTTTTTTCTTTATCATAATTAATACATTAATTTATAATCTTTCTGATCACTGTTTCCAAATTCATCTTTGGCTTTTATGCTTATTATATTATAGCCCGGAAGCAGGGCGATTGTCTCGTTGAAATTTCCTTTTTGGTCTATTGAAATTATACGATCGTCCAATGTTAAACTGACGGCATTTCTGGCATTTCCCGTTATTTTCATGATCTTATCCGCGACCTTCATTCCGTCGGTTACATTTAGGCCGGTTATCCTCACGCCGAAAATTAAATCCTTGGATCTAAAAAAAGTATAGGTAACAATAAAAATTAAAAAAACGGAAAGGGAAACTATTTTTAATATCTTTTTTGCATCCGTATTCATTTTATTGCACCACATTTTCTCCGTTTTCATCGCGGGTAATTTTCTCCAGCACTTCTCTCGGTTTGGCGCCGTCGCCTGCGCTTATTACTCCTCTCTCTTCCAGTTTATCCATCAGCCGCGCCGCGCGGGCATATCCCAGTTTCAGTTTTCTTTGAAGGTATGAAGTTGACGCCTTGCCGGCTTCTATCACGCATAATCTCGCTTCCTCATACATTTCATCGTCATCATCGTTTTCATCGTTGCCCAAGGTGCTTTCAAAAATACTTTTGTCGGCCGATATGGAACCTGTTGTCAGAGATATTTCATCGGATATCTCGTCTTTGTAGGTGTCCGCCAGATACTTGACGACTTTTTTAACTTCGGACTCCGATATGAAGGCGCTTTGCAAACGTTCCGGCGGAGCGTCTCCGGATAAATACAACATATCGCCGGCGCCCAAGAGCTTTTCCGCTCCGCCGGTGTCCAAGATGGTGCGCGAATCCACCTGGGAAGAAACCTTCAGGGCGATGCGGGTCGGAATGTTGGCTTTTATCAAACCGGTAATGATGTTTACTTCCGGACGCTGAGTGGACAGAATCAGATGTATGCCGACGGCTCTGGACATTTGCGCTAAACGAACTACGGCAGATTCCAACTCTCTCGGATAAGTGCTCATAATATCCGCCAACTCGTCTATCACAATAATTATGTATGGCAAACGGTCAGCACCCCCTCCGCCTTCGGCACCTCCCCCCTGGGGGGAGGAAGGGTGGGGGTGTTTTTTATTGTTCCAAACATTGGCATGGTAAGACTCTATGTCCCGGACGGATTCCGCCTCCAATATGTCGTAACGGCGGTCCATTTCTCTGGCTGCCCACTTCAGAGCCAGAATCGTCTTTTTGGCTTCGGTTATAACGGGGGTAAGCAGATGCGGAATATTATTGTAAAGGGTAAGTTCTACGCGCTTTGGGTCTATCAATATAAACTTTAAATCATCCGGACCGTTCCTGTAGAGCAGGGAAGCGATCATGGAATGTATAGAGACCGATTTTCCGGAACCGGTTGTCCCAGCCACCAAACAATGCGGCATCTTAGCCAGATTGCCGAACAAGGCCTTGCCTGAAATTTCCCGACCCAGCGCCACGATCAGGGGTTTGGAAGAATTTTGAAACTTGCTGTCCGAAAGGAGAGTGGCCAGTCCCACGATCGATTTTGATTTATTCGGAATTTCAATGCCGACCAAGGATTTACCCGGTATGGGAGCTTCTATTCTAATAGGGTGGGCGGCCAGAGAGAGCGCCAGATCGTTTTGCAATCCGACGATGCGCGAAAGTTTCACCCCTTCGGCCGGTTTCAAAGCGTAGCGCGTGATGGTGGGTCCGACCGTTATTTCATCCATCTCGACTTCAATGCCGAAGTTCGCCAGCGTGCGTTTAATAATATTGGCATTGGCCTTGATGTCGCCGGTGTTCGGTTTGCCCTGATCTTCTTCCAGTAAAGAAAGCGGGGGGGGAACATAAGTTGAAATCAATCCGCCCTTTCTTTTTTTAATCGGCAGATCTTCCTCTTCCTCTTCTTTTTTATTTATGCCGAGAACTCTTTTAACTTTTTCTTTCGTATCTTCCTCTTCCTCTTTTGGCATGGATTTTTCCACTTCCTTTATTTCGTTTTCATTTAGGGTGGAAACGGACTTTTCTTTTTTCTTTATCAAGACGCCCCAAATATTTTTCAAAAATGGGGTGAGATCCGGCTTTGCGTCGAACATCACCAAAATTGAAATTATCAAAATCGCGCCCAGGAAAACTATGCTTGCGTAAACATCAAAAAGAGAAACGAAGGGCGTCGATAAAATCCTTCCCAAAAATCCGCCGGAATGATTTTGTGAAACGACATCTATCATACCGAGACTGGAAAGCAAAAACATAGTTCCGCTTAAGGCGCGCGTCCATCCGATGTTCGGAGTTTCCGATTTCAAGAATGAAGATCCAAGCAACACGAAAAGGAGAGGGAGGAGAATATATCCAATGCCCAGGAAATAATTAAAAAATTCGTAAACAAATTCGCCCGCTTTTCCGGCTATGCCGAAGGTCGGTATGGCCATCAGGAGAAACAGCGCCAGAACGAAAAAAAGAATCGCCCAGATGCCGTGCCTGGTTTCGGTTTTTAGTTTGTTAAAAGATTCCCTTCGTCTGGGATTTTCCTTTTTGGCCATATGATCATTTTATCACAAATTACCAGTATCAAAAAGCAGATTATTATTTTATACTGCACGGATATTTTTTTGCTAAAAAATTCCTCGTGCTCGCGCCGTCGCGCTCCCAAGGCAGTCTAAAACAACAATCTTGCTTTTTTACTTGAAGCAAAGAATTAAGTTTTACGAGCTGGTCTGGTTGAGCCCCTCGGACTTCATGGGGGCGACCCGAGGACCCGAGTAAAATTTAATTCTTTGCGAAAAAGTGGAGTGCAAAAAGACTTGCATTTTTAATTGTCCTATATATAATGGACAGCATGTTGGGTGAAAATAAAAACCTAAGAGACACCTCGAAAGATTCTGTAAAGGACTCCGAATGGAAGTCTTTGACTTCCTACAAGGCAGGCACCTTCAACATAGATGTCATTTTGCCTTATACCAAGATAAATAAGCTTATTACTGCTTTGTATATGGTAACGGACACTATGGACAGGGAAGAGCCGTTGCGTCTAAAATTAAGGACACTTGGTGTAGAAGTTTTATCGGACACACTTACTATGTCAAAGACTCCCTTTGACATTCAAAAGTTGGATCAGATTTTGTCCTTTTTAAATATTGCTCTTGATGTTGGAATGATTTCCGAAATGAACTGCAATATTCTGAAAAAAGAGTTTGTGGAATTGAAGAAATTAATATCGGAATTTAAAACACAAAATAATGCCTGGCTTGAAGGGTTCATAACTCATACACCGGAGATAGATTCTCCTATGGGACAACTTAAATCTGAAGGACAATCCGGACTATCTTTCAATAAAGGACATGGCCTGCCTGCGCAGGCAGGTACCAGAATCGGAGTTCAAAAGGGAAGTACTTTAATGAAAGCCCTGAGCAAAATCGGAGATACGCCTGCCCTTCGAAACTTTAGTGAAGATAGGGAAATATTAAAACAAAAAAGAAGAGAATCAATTTTGAAAATTATAAAGGACAAACCAAATGGCGTGAGTATAAAGGACATCATATCTGCTCTTCGAGAGTTGGGGGAGGAAAAGGGGGCAAAGACACTTCAAAGAGAGCTTGTTTCAATGGTAAAAGACAATGTCCTTAATAAAATTGGAGAGAAAAGGTGGAGTAAGTATTTTGCAAATACCCCAAAGCCCTAAATTCTTTATTTTAAAAACCGCGCATATCCGCCAGCTGGCGGATTGCTATGCTCGGCTACCCGCCTGCGCAATGCTTTTTAAAGCAAAGAATTTAGGGCTTATTTAACACCCCCTTTTTCCTTGCATTTCGCCCGAAATTATGCAAGAATGGATCCTATGGATTTACCCTTAAATTTAGCCTTCTAATTGCTAGTCTCTAGCGCCTAGAGCCTGATTTTTGAGTTATCCACATAACATATTGCTCTATTCTAAAGCTATATATTATAATACTTGAGTGTTTACAGGTTGCACACTGTCGAAGCGTGTTCTGTATTCGCAAGTTATATTTGTTTTCATTCACGATTTCATCGAAAAAATCGTGAACGAAAACAACCAATCAAAGGTCGCAATTTTTGATTGGGTGAAACCCGCCAACGTTCAAAAAAGTTTTGGCGAGGCAAGGAAAGGTCATTGAAAACCGAATAGCTATGTTTTCAATGTTTTCAGCCAAAGGCCGATCAGCCTCGGGCTGAAGTTAAAAAGTTATCTGTTCACATTTTTTTCTCTGCCGCATTATTAGCAATTATTAATTATTGGTGGATAAAAAATTGTGATAGAAAAGTACGCTTTTAGTTTTGTTCCGACCTTGCGTCGGAACGAGTCGAAACTAATTAATGGCGTAAAAAAAAATTATGAGTAAATTATTAAAAACAAAATTTCTTCTTGGAGTTGCAGTGTTCGCTCTTGCTGCAGTCATGACTAGTTCAGCTTTAGGAGCTGACGGTTCGGTCACTATGACTTTGAGAAAGGGATCAAAAAACATTCAAGTTAAGTATCTTCAACAGACGCTTAACGAGAAGGGTTACATGGTTGCTGCAGCCGGTCGTGCCGGTTCAGCTGGTATGGAAACTTCATACTTCGGTCCTGCTACTACAGCCGCAGTCAAAGCTTACCAAGCTGCAATGAGTCTGGTAGCTGACGGAATCTTTGGCCCAAAATCTCGAGCAGCACTGGGAAGTTCGGTAAGCACGACGACCTATTCACCGGGTTGCACTGCAACCTCTTTGTATAGTTCGACTACCGGTCTTCCATGTACTACAACTTCAACTCCTGTAACAAATCCTACTGGTCCAGTATCAGTAATGCTTGCAGGTGACAATCCAGCATCCCGCTCCGTAGTTGTCTCGGAAGCCGGTGCTGATTTGGCCCACTTCGCATTTACAGGTTCAGGTACAGTTACAAATCTTACTTTGAAGCGCGTTGGTATTTCCGCCGATGCTTCTCTGGCAAATGTTTATCTTTATGAGGGAGCTAAGCGTTTGACGGATGCTTCTTCAGTTTCAAACAACAGCTTGATTACCTTCAATGACCCAAGTGGTCTTTTCACCGTAAATGGCGTGAAGACTATTTCCATCAGGTCTGACTTAGCGAGTACGGCTGTCGCAGGTGAAACTGTCGGTGTCGCTTTGATAGGCTACACAGCATTGGGTCAAACTGCTGTTACGCTGGCTGCTCCACTCACAGGTAACTACATGACTGTTGCTTCAGCAACTCTTGCTGCAGTCGCATTCGGTACAGTTACCCCAGCCGCAAACACAAGCTTGACTCCTGAGAACGATGTCGTTGTTTGGCAAAGTACTGCTACAGTTACGACACGCGATGTAACGCTTTCACGCTTTACAATCCGCGAAGTTGGTTCAATCGCCAAGGCGGATATTTCAAATCTTCGTTTGTTGATTGACGCAGTTGTTGTTGCTACTGTCGCAAATCCTGACTCAAACGGTTACTCAACATTTGTTCCTGCTTCAACTTTGACGCTTAAGACTGGTGCTCATGTCTTCAAGGTTATGGCAGATGTAACAGGTGGTTCATCTCTTGGATTTACTTTCTCAATTAGAAACAAAACTGATATCGGCTTGGTTGATACCCAATATGGCGTTGGCCTTTTGACTTCAACCGCTGTCGGTAGCTTGACTGGTTTCTTGCAAACTGTGGCAACAGGATATATCACTGTTCAGAAGTCAACTGATTCTCCTTCGAGCACAGTTGTTCTTAGCGGAACAGATACAACGTTGGGTCGCTTTACAGCCAAGACATACGGTGAAAACGTAAAAGTTGACACTCTCTTGGTTGACTTCGGCGGTACTACCGGTACGACTCTTCGTAACGGTCGCATCTTGGTTGATGGCGCCCAGGTTGGTTCAACCACTACACTTAACCCTGCATCTACTGGTACATCATTTAACGTAAATCACACCTTCTTGAAAGGCACTACGGCCATCATTGAAGTTCGCGCTGATATATACAACAATGATACCGATGCTCTTCCTGCTTATGCTGCTGGTGATACCATTCAAGCTATCTTGACTGTTGGTACTAATAACGCTCAGGGCGTAGTTTCCGGTGATGCTACT
>CAYIHB010000020.1:0-10044 GCA_964363165.1 uncultured Candidatus Saccharibacteria bacterium | reverse complement strand
TTTGTAACCAAATCAGTAAATTTTTCAATACTCTAAGATTGAAAAATTTACCATAGTGAGTTATGATTAACTCATAGAAAAACTTGAAATTATCGCTTCCTTTCAGGAAGCCAAAACCGCAAAAGAACCCGTAGAAAAACATCGGCTCAAACCATATTTTAATTTTGGGGGAAGAAAATTTTTTAACCAGTTTAGAATCAAACATTATGAGTCAAAAGGGATTTTTAAAAATTAATTTTTTCATAGTAGTCTTTATTCTTCTTATCGTTGGTGTTGGCGCCTACCTTATTTTAGTTAAAAAACCCGTGCCGATCATTCAAGATGAAGATAATAGGCAAGTGCTTTCTCTTGAATGTAATAACGGGGAAACATATAAATGGCAAAATGGAGCAGATTCTGTCAAAAAATATTTAGAGGTCAAGAAATCATTAGATAATTTAACAGATATCCTTAATTGTAAATGTGAAGAACCAAATTGTTACTCATGCCGTATTGATGGCTATAGTTGGTATAGAATTTTCTACACGAACGATCGATTTATTGTCTCCCTTGAATATGATTTAAGCGGTGATCGCTATTTGGACGCTTTCGACTATTCTATTGCTGGCCAAAAAATTAACACGCTTTGCAACAAGATTTTAGTAAGAAATTCACCTAATGAATGTCGAATTGTTGCTGGTGACGAGGAGAACAATAGAATCGACTTTGCATTGGATGAAATTTATTTCTCTGGACGCAAAAGCGTTATTCAATATTTAAATAGCATGGATAAATTTAAAAACCAACTATTCGACTTATATGTTAGGCTTGGAAAACTAAAACCCGATGATAAGATTTTAAATATTTATCAAATAATAGAAACAGATAAAAAGGCGTCCGATGGTGTATATATATTTGAAAATAAATTTCTTGTGCCTCAGATTGGCGGCGAATTTTTTGCCATAGAACAGTATTCTTTTGACGGCGAAAGGCTTGGTCCGTATTGCGAGAATACTTGGGCTATAGGTGGTGGTGGTGATACAAATCCAAATTGTAAATTGCCAAAAGACAGTATCACCACAAAAAATTACTTGGATTTGATCGAAAAGGCCTGTCAATAACCTTTTTCAAAATGCCGCCAAAGAAAAACTTGAAATTGTCAAAGAACGTGGCGAGCCCGCTTGCGGGCGAGCCGCACCAATCAGGCAGGCGAATCTTTGCCGCCTGCGGCGGCAAAAAATGTTCGAACTATTTTAAGAATAGAGCACAAAAACTTTTACACCTCCAGCCAAATCGGACAATGGTCCGAACCGTAATAATCGGACATTATACCCGTTTTTCTTGTTTTTGGAACAATTTCGGAACTGGCGAAAAAATAATCAAGGCGCCAGCCGACATTGCGATCACGGGCTCGCGTTTGCTGATCCCAATAAGTATAAGCCCCGGTTTTGTTCGGATAAAAATTTCTATATACATCCACAAACTTATTTTTTATAACCCCATCTATCCATTTTCTTTCAATAGGCAGAAATCCGGTATTTTCTTCGTTTTCTTTCGGTCGGGCGAGGTCAATTTCTTTGTGGGCGGTATTTACATCTCCGCAAAAAATAATATGTTCGCCGTTTTTGCGCAGTTTCAAAATAAATTTCAAAAAAGCATCGTAAAATTCAAGTTTGTATTTCAGTCTGGCCGGTCCTTGCCCTCCGTTTGGGAAATATCCGGTAATGACTGTAAGATTTTTTAATTTTATCCCCACTAGTCTGCCTTCATCATCGAATTTTTTGATACCCATCCCGTAAAAAACTTCCTTCGGTTTTTCTCTGGTGTAAATCGCCACCCCGCTGTATCCTTTTTTTAATTTAGAGTACGAAAAATAAGAAAAATATTCGGGAACATTACGCGTTTCTTCGCTGAGTTGTTCCGGTTCGGCTTTTGTCTCCTGCAAACATAAAATGTCCGGCTTATTTTCAAATAAGGGCGCAAAATAGCCTTGTTTCACGGTTGCCCTCAACCCATTTGTGTTCCAAGAAATGATTTTCATATTATTTTTTTGCTGTGAAATTTTCTATGCACATCTAATAATTGTTTGTCCGTAACATGAGTATATATTTGGGTAGTGGCGATGTTAGAATGCCCAAGCATTATTTGTACGCTTCGGATATCCGCTCCGTTGTGCAAAAGGTCTGTGGCGAAACAATGGCGGATAACGTGCGGAGTAACTTTTTTGGAAATACCCGCCTTGATGGCGTATTGTTTCACTATTCTTTCAATAGTCCTTTTTGTCACACCCAGATTTTCTCCTCTCTGACCCATTACTTTAGACACATTATTCCCCATTTTTATGAACAAAGCGTCATCCATGTCTTTTCTTTTTGACAAGTACTCGCGCAATGTGTTTTTTGCCGTGTCGGAAATAAAAACCATGCGAATTTTCCCTCCCTTCCCGCGAATTGATAATTCATCGGAGTGTAAATCAATATCCCGCCCGAGAGAACATAACTCGGAAACACGCAACCCTGTGGAAAATAGCAGTTCCAAAATAGCCCTATCCCTCAAATCTTTCAACTCGGTGCCCTTCGGAGCTTTCATTAACCTTTCCAATTCTTCAGGGGTTATAAGGTCAAGCGATCTTTCTTGCACTTTCGCCAATTCAATTCTTTCAGCCGGCAAGGTTTTTATTTCTTGTCGAGCCAAGTATTTTAGAAATGCGCGGATAGATATCAAATAATAATTTTGGGTCTTCCTGCTGAGAGTTTCATCGGGCTTTCCGAGATTCTTGAGGGGCTGCCTGTTGAGCCAAAGCCGAAATTCTTTTACCACCGCGTCGTTTATTTTTTCCGGACTGTCGGTTTTTATGAATCCCAGGAAACGAGTGAGATAATGATCGTAATTTTCCACGGTTTTTAACGACCGCCCCTTTTCTATTTCTATGTATTCCAGGAACTGAGTTTTGAGTTGTTTAAGGGAAGACATGCTTTAATTTTACCATGTCGCACAATATTCTTCAAAATAGTCTTGCAATTTAGGCCACTTTATGCTACGATAATGGAATGTTAACTACCAAAAAAAAGCAGTCGGTTATAAAGAAAAACCAAATTCACGAGAAGGATACAGGCTCTTCCGAAGTTCAGGTAGCCGTTTTATCCACCCAAATAGAGGAGCTTGCCAAACATTTGAAGAAACACAGAAAGGACAACAGTTCCCGCCGGGGTCTCATTAAAATGGTAGCCGACAGGCGCAATCACTTGAAATATTTGGAACGCAAGAGCAAGACTCGCTACAACGCGCTCGTGAAGAAAATGAATCTTGCCTAGTTTTTTGCTATAATCTACCCATTATGACAGTCATAAAGCATAAAGAACAAAGAGTGGGAGTTTTCATTGACACCCAAAACTTGTATCATTCGGCTCGCAATTTGTATAATGCCCGGGTAAATTTCGGAGCGGTTTTGAAGGAAGCAGTGGCAGGCAGAAAACTTGTCCGCGCGGTGGCTTACGTCATTACCACGGAATCCGGCGATGAAAAGAATTTTTTTGAGGCGCTGACCAAGCTCGGTATTGAAACCAAAACCAAAGACTTGCAGGTTTTTCATACGGGCACCAAAAAAGGCGACTGGGATGTAGGGCTGACCGTGGATGTGATGAAAATGGCCAACCGCCTGGACGCGGTTATTATAGTTTCCGGAGACGGAGATTTTGTCCCGTTGGTTGAATATATGAAGAATCATACCGGTACGCAAGTCGAGATAGCTTCTTTCGGTAAATCGACATCCAGCAAACTCCGCGAAGCGGCCGACGATTTTATTGACCTCTCATTGAATCCGAAAAAATATTTAATAGGAGGCAAGTAATTATCAGTTCCGACACCACGTTTCTTAAAATTTTTTACGGGAAACCTAATACAATTATGAAAAAGAAAGAATATAGTGTGGAAATTGGCGGAAAAACATTGACCGCTGTTTTTTCGGACTTGGCGGAACAGGCGCATGGTTCGGTAATCTTAAAATACGGTGAAACCATCGTGCTTGCGACCGTCTGTATGTCGCACGACAAACAGGAGGGTTTGGGATTTTTCAATTTGACGGTAGATTATATGGAGAAGTTTTATGCCGCCGGAAAAATTTTGGGATCGCGATTCATACACCGGGAGGGCAGACCGTCGGAGGATGCGATACTTGCTTGCCGGGTAATCGACAGGACACTCCGTCCGCTCTTCGATCAATCCATCCGTCACGCGGTGCAGGTGATTGCCACGGTTATCTCTTTGGACGAGGAAGATCCCGTGGTGTTGGCGGTCAACGCAGCTTCACTGGCTCTGGCTGTATCCGATATCCCCTGGGCGGGGCCCATAGGCGCTGTGCGTGTGGGTAAATATAATGACGATAATTTAAAAATAAACCCGGTGCAAGAATTGCGGCAAGACGATACGAAATATAAGTTTGACCTGACTGTTTGCGGAAAAGACGGGAAGATAAATATGATTGAAGCGTCGGCGCACCAGATCAGAGAAGAAGAATTGGAAGAAGCCTTGGAAAAAGCGAGCGAGGAAATAACCAAACTGGAAAATTTTCAGAAAAAAATAGTCGCCGAAATAGGCATTTCCAAAAAGGTCATAGAAAAAGAAAAAGCGTCCGAAGAGTCGGTAAAATTATTCGAAGAAAATATTTTGCCTAAAATGGAATCCGCTTTATTCGCCGGAGCGGGAAAAAAGAAAATAGACGAATTACATAATGTCTGGAACAAAATGGTGGCGGAAAAATATCCGGACAGGGACGACTTCACGCTGGAAGACAATCTTTTCGACGAGACCGAAAATGAAATGCTGCACCAGAAAGCGATAAGTGATAATCGGCGCGCCGATGGCAGAGCGATGGACGAACTTCGCGACCTTTATGTCCAAGCCGGGGGAATATCCTCAAAATTGCATGGTTCCGGAATTTTTTACCGCGGCGGAACGCACGTGCTTTCCGTGCTTACGCTGGCCGGTCCCGAGGAAAAACTTTTGATTGACGGTATGGAACTGAAAGAGGAGAAAAGATTTATGCATCACTACAATTTTCCTCCCTATTCGAACGGCGAAGTTGGTCGCATAGGAACCACCAATCGCAGAGAAATAGGGCATGGAGCTCTGGTTGAAAAAGCGTTGGCTATGATATTGCCTTCCGTATCCGATTTTCCTTACACGATGCGCCTGGTCTCCGAATCAATGGCTTCAAATGGTTCCACTTCCCAAGCCTCAATCTGCGCGTCTTCTCTTGCTCTTATGGACGGGGGAGTTCCGATTAAAGCTCCGGTAGCAGGTGTCGCTATGGGGTTGATGTATGAAAACGACGACAAGTATAAAATTTTAACCGATATACAAGGGCCGGAAGACCACCACGGAGACATGGATTTTAAAGTTGCAGGGACCAGAGAAGGCATTACTGCTGTTCAACTTGACGTAAAAATGGAAGGAGTGCCGATAAAAATATTGGGTGAGGCGATGAAACAGTCCAAGAAAGCCAGAGTCGCCATCTTGGATAGGATTGAAAAGGAAATTCCGAAATCTCGGGCAGAAATTTCCCCGAATGCGCCGAAGATTCTGATAATGAAAATCAAGCCGGACCAAATCGGCCTGGTTATAGGCGGAGGCGGGAAAACCATTAAAGATATAAAAGAAAAAACAGGAGCCGAAATAACTATTGAAGACGACGGAACAGTATATTTGACCGGAAAGGAAAATAAGGCGGAAATGGCTAAGAAGATAATAGAAGAAATAACGCATGAATTCAAAATTGGGGAGATTCTGAAGGGTGAAGTGGTTAAGCTTGCGGACTTCGGCGTATTCATAAGACTTAATTCCTTTACCGACGGTCTGGTGCATATTTCCGAAATGGCTCCGTTTCGCGTAGAACGGGTTAGCGATATAATAAGGGAAGGAATTATAGTGCCCGTGAAAGTCATAAGAATAGATGAGGAAAGAGGCAAGATCAGTTTGTCCATAAAAGAGGCGGACAAAAATTTTTTTAAAAGACCTTAAAACTTGGATAATGGAAAACGATAAATTAAAAAGCAAAAAGATAGAAACTTATACCGAAGACATGGTTAAGGCTCTTGGAAATGACAAAGGAGGATTGATAAGAAAAATAATACACGAAGAGGAAGAACATGAAATGCTAAAAGTGAATCTGTCCCCCAAATCCAGAAAGAACAGATTGTTTATGTTCATAAGCATCACCCTCATAATTTTGGGTCTTGGCCTCCTGATTTTTTTGGCTTTTTTCAATGAAAAAATCAACACTGTTCCGGTTACGCCGCAGTTCACCTCCATTATTTTCACCGATCAGACTGATTTTATGGCTATTGACGGGTTTACAAAAGATCAGATAACCAAGACCGTCTTGAACCAGATAAGCAACACTAAAGTGAAAGGTGGGGGAATAAACGGTATTTATCTGACGGAAAATAAAAAAATCGTGGGATTCAAGAGATTTGTTTCGCTTATAAAAGGCAGTTTGACTTTGGATCAGGTTGGTTTTGTCAGTGACAATTTCTTGCTCGGTACGTTAAATGACGGGACAAAGGACTTTTTCATGTTGTTTAAGGCAAACTCTTTTGCCGATATATTCCCGGTAATGAATAATTGGGAAAATAAAATGCTGTATGACCTATACGAATTTTTGGGGGTAAATATTTCTCCCGAAATCAATTATTTATTCACCAAAAATTTCGAAGACGGCATTGTCGCCAATAAAAATGCGCGAATTCTCAGAAACAATGACGGGAAAATTATTTTAATGTACGTATTCATTGATGATTCGCATGTTATTGTCACCAATTCCGAATTGGCTACCCTGGAAGTGGTCCTGCGTCTTGTTTCCAGCCAGATAAAAAAATAAAAAACAGTTGCTTTTTTGGCTGGAAGTGATACGCTTTAGCCATGCTGGATAAAAAGAAAATAAAAGAAAAACTGGAAAGCGAGAGAAATATTCTGCTTGATCAGATTCGCGATATCGGAACATTGAATACGGAAACAAACGAGTGGGAGGCAACTCCGGAGGAACTGAATTCCAGAGAATCGGACCAGAACGATATGGCTGACAGATTCGAGGATTTTGAAGCGCGAAGTGTTATGATTAAAACCCTGGAGGCAAGATTGAATAATATTTTGAGCGCGCTGAAAGGGCTGAACAGGGAATCTTTCGGCAAGTGTGAAGTGTGCAAAAAAGAAATTGAGATGGACAGGATGGAAGTCAATCCCGCGGCCAAAACCTGCAAGAAACATTTAGAAGGATAATGTTATGTCTTTCGCAAGAGTTTATTCGGCACAAGTAAACCTGCTTTCCGGACAAATCGTAACGATTGAAGTCGATTTGTCGCGCGGATTGCACACCTTCAATGTGGTTGGTCTGCCGGATAATGCCGTGAATGAATCGAAAGATAGGGTCAGTTCGGCCATAAAAAATTCCGGCTTCAAGTCCCCCAAGGCTAAAAATCAAAAAATAATCGTTTCACTTTCTCCGGCCGACTTAAAAAAAGAAGGGCCGTTTTTTGATCTTGCCATTGCTTTGTCCTATCTGCTGGCGGCTGAAGATTTGAAATTTGATTCGGAAAAAAAAATTTTTCTGGGGGAACTGGGGCTTGATGGGATACTGCGGCGGATCAGGGGAGCGTTGCCGCTGGTCATGGAAGCCAAACGGGCAGGATACGAAGAAGTTTATCTGCCGAAAGAGAACGCGGTTGAAGCGGCACTGGTTGAGGGCATAGAAATTTTCGGCGCAAATAATTTGAAAGAAGTAGTAGAGCATATTTCCGATAAAAAAGTAGAAAAGGAAGGCAAAAAAATAAAAGTTCAGCCGAAAACAGAAATAATTTATAAAAAAGAAAGAAAAAGTTCTGATTTTTCCGATATCAGAGGGCAGGAAGGCGCAAAAAGAGGATTGGAAATAGCGGCCGCCGGCGGGCACAATATCGCTATGTATGGTCCGCCAGGCACCGGCAAGACAATGCTAGCCAGGGCCTTTTCCGGATTGTTGCCGGACTTGAATATCAATGAAGTTTTGGAAATTACCGGCATACATTCGGTTGCCGGAGCTACTCACGGAGAGCTGATTTCTTCTCCTCCATTTCGCTCCCCGCATCACACTTCTTCTTATGTATCCATCGTTGGGGGAGGAACTTATCCGAAACCCGGAGAAGTGACGCTTGCGCACAAAGGCGTGCTATTTTTGGATGAGTTTCCGGAATTTGAGAAAAGAGTGATAGAGTCTTTGCGGCAACCGCTGGAAGACAATATCGTTTCCATTTCCCGCGCTAAAGGTTCGGCTGTTTTTCCGTCTAATTTCATATTGGTGGCGGCCATGAATCCTTGTCCTTGCGGAAATGCCGGTTCGAAACAGAAGGCTTGCATTTGCAAGCCTTCCGACTTGGACAGATATAAAAGAAAATTATCAGGACCGATAATTGATCGTATCGATTTGTGGGTGTCAGTCGGAAATGTTGATTATAAAAAATTAGGGGAAGAGAATAACAAGAACAAAAGCGAACAGAGCGAAAAAATAAAATACAGAGTAACTGAAGCACGGGAAATTCAGAAAAAAAGATTTGAAAAATTCAAAAGAAACATAACAACCAATAGCGAAATGAATGTAAAAGATTTGTCCAATATGGTCAAATTGAAAGAAAACGTCAGAAATTTGTTGGACGACAGCGCCGAGCGCTTGGCTCTTTCCGCCCGGGCTTATCACCGGGTCATCAAAATCGCCCGCACCATCGCCGACTTGGATAACTCGGAAGAAATAAATTCAAATCACATCCTAGAGGCTATTCAATATCGCCCAAAAGTTGCCTAGATCCTGAGCGGAGTCGAAGGGTGAATGCGTAATGAAATCAAAAATCCGCCAGAGGGCGGATTTTTGTGGTAAATTCTTTTCCGCCGGAGGCGGACAGGTCGCGCGACCTTTCTACAAAGTAGAAAAAAGAATTTATGCGACTGCGTCCTTCAAAGCTTTTGCGGCTCGGAATTTTGGAACTTTCTTGGCGGCTACTTTAACTTGCTCTCCGGTTTTTGGATTGCGGGCCATTCTGGCAGCACGTGATTTTACGGAAAAGATTCCGAAACCGGCAATTGATACTTCACCGCCCTTTTTCATAGTGCTGATGATAGCATCAAACAATCCATCAACGATTTCCTCGGCCTGTACCTTCGTGCCGCCAAGTTTACCGTGTACCCACTCAGCCAATGCTTGTTTATTCATATTTTTTACGGATATATTTTGTAATATTCGACCCTGCCCCGCGGAAGCGGCGGCCAGTTGCTTATAAATCTAATACCATTCTATTATATATCAAGGGTTTTTTAAGGCAATAGCTGACGATTTACCTGGCGTATTCAATGATTCTAGTCTCACGAATCATCGTAACCTTGATTTCTCCGGGATATTTCAGTTCTTGTTCTATTTTTACGGCGATATCGTGGGCCATTATTTTTGCTTCGGCATCGGAAACTTTTTCCGGAGTGACAAATATGCGGATTTCGCGGCCAGCCTGCAAGGCATATGATTTCTCAACTCCAGGAAAGGCGTTGACCAACGCTTCAAGTTCCTGCAATCTCTTCAGATAATTCTCAACCGAGTCTCGACGGGCGCCCGGTCGTCCTCCTGATATGGCGTCGGCCGTCTGAACAATGACCGCTTCTATCGTTTCATAGGGATAATCTTCATGGTGGGATTTCATGGCTGTAATGATTTTTTCATCCGCCCCGAACTTCTGCAAAATCCTCATACCTATTTCGATATGGGTGCCTTGTACTTCATGGTCCAAAGCTTTTCCTATGTCGTGCACCAACGCTCCAGCTTTGGCTACCGCTACATCCGCTCCCAATTCTTCGGCGATCATTCCGGCTATGTGCGCCATCTCAATGGAATGCTGAAGGACATTTTGTCCGTAACTTGTTCGGAAATACAATCTTCCCAAAATCGCGATAATGCGCGAGTCGAAATTGAATATTCCGCACTCGTAAACCGCCTGTTCGCCTTTTTCCTTGATAATTTTGTTTATTTCCTCTTTGGCTTTTTCCACCAGCTCT
>CAYIHB010000019.1:0-10189 GCA_964363165.1 uncultured Candidatus Saccharibacteria bacterium | reverse complement strand
TGGATGAAAAATTTCTGAGGGGCCGTTTGGACAGGATACTTTATCTGATTACCGAGAATTACAAAGTTTCCGATTCGTATAAAAGAAATCCCAAAGGATTGGTTATAACAATAGAAAGAGCCAAATGAATCGTAAACCGAAGAAAAAATGAAAGGAATGAAAACAAACAAATCGTATTCAAAAAGATTGAAACTTACCAAAAACGGCAAGGTTATTTCCCGCAAACCGGGCTTTGATCATTTTAATGCCAAACAATCACGCAGAAAACAACTGGCTGGCAAGAAAGGCCAAAGTTTTTTAATAAAGAACAAGCCAAAAAGCCATCTATTACCATTTAACTGAAAATTAATGAGTGTAACGAATATAATTTTCGTTACCCTGTTAAATAACTTTTGCGAAGCAAAAGTTGAAATCTGGAAGATTTCATTTAACAGGGTGATGATTTTAACAATCGCTCCGCTCATTTAAAATCAATCATGACCAGAGTAAAAAAAGGAGTACATGCCTTAAAAAGAAGAAGAAGCGTATTGAAACAAGCCAAAGGCTTCCGCCATGGAAGAAGCACTAAAGAACGCCAAGCCAAGGAAGCTCTTTTGCATTCCGGAAATTATTCTTTTGCTCACAGGAAAGACAGAAAATCACATAATAGGAAACTTTGGAATATAAAGATAAATGCCGGCGCGCGCCAATTGGGCATGTCTTACTCGAAATTAATCGGGGCTCTAAAAAAAGGCAATGTACTGATTGACCGAAAAATTTTATCCGACCTGGCGGAAAATCAGCCTTTGGTTTTCGCCAAAATAATTGAGTCAATAAAATAAAAACAATATTTTTAGTTATGCTCCTCTAATCTATATTTTTTGACCAGAGCAATAACATTCTCCACAAGTTTTTTGGTATTATCGCCAAAAATTATTCTGTCATTGGGGCGATGACCTTTGTCTATTATATCTTTTAGTTCCTTACTTGTTTCCCAAGGTCCTTCCAAAATACCTATCGATTTATTGTCCTCAAAAGCAATGGTAAACTCGTGGATAGTGCCAATGCGCCCGCAGCCGAATATCACCGCATCGGAAGAACGGGTCAGAAGAATGTCGCGTCCCGAATAACCAAAGCCGGTATAAATAATCAAGTCCATGTAATCGACGGGGAGTTTGTAAACTTCCACATGTTCTTTTTCCGAAGCCGCCGGAGAAAAACCGATCGAGATACCGCCTTCTTCCTTAGCCCCCATGGCTGCCCAAAGCGGAAAGCCGGTAGTCGCTCCAGTTACCAAAACTGCTCCCTGGCGGGCAACTTCCCGGCCGAGCTCCTTGGCCTTTTCTAATGTGCCTAAACCAAAAGGAGTAGTGTCAGCTGCTCCCGAAACGCATATTTTTATTTGATCATGTCCATGTTTATCGTAAAAACCCAATGGATTAATTTTCATATTTTCATTCTATCAGAAATAAAGTAAAACGCTATCTCCTTTCAGGGGAGCGGAAGCGTCAATTCCCAGATTGTCCCTGATTCTCTGAACCAAAAACATGGATGATTTCGGTTCTCCCATGACCACAAAAACTTTTTTGAGCGTATCCTGCATATCCTCCACAAAACCGAACAAACCGTTCCCGTCTTTGTGCCCGGAGTATCCCAAAATGGTGACCACATGTGCCTTTACGTCTACTTCTTCTCCCGAAATGCGCACTCTTTTTACTCCGTCCTCAATCAAGCGCCCCAGGGAGCCCAGAGACTGATAGCCGGTCAGTAAAATGGTGTTATTGGGATCGGGCAAATAATGTTTCTCGTGGTGCACGATGCGTCCGCCGGAAGACATCCCCGATCCGGCGATTACTATCTTCGGGTTGGGTATGTCATTGATTAATTTCGATTCTTCGGACCGCAAAGTGGAGTGAAGCCCCGGAAAGTTGAACAAATATTTATTCTGCGACAATTCTTTCTGCGCTGTTTCGTTAAAATAATTTTTAAATTGTTTGAAAATATCGGTCAAACGAATAGCCAACGGAGAATCAAAAAATATGGGCATTATCGGTATGCGATTGTTCTCGACCAAATCATTTAGTTCGAATAAAAGTTCCTGGGAACGTTCAAGCGAAAAAGTCGGTATTATAAGCGTCCCTTTTCTTTTGTAATTATCTTCTATAACTTCTTCCAAAAGTTTTCTGCGGTCGTTTCTGGACTCGTGATTTCTGTCTCCGTAAACGCTCTCCATTATAAGATAATCCGCCTCGGTGACCTTCTCGGTATCCGGCAGTAACGGGGACGGGGAATTGCCTAAGTCACCGGTAAAGAGAACCTTTTTCCCGTCGTAAATAAATTCAACCATGGCCGAACCGAGAACATGCCCGGCGTTTTTGAAAGACGCTTCCAGATTATCGGTAATTTTTATTTTTTCGTGATAATCAAATGAGAGCCATTGTATAAAAGCTTTTTTTATATTTTCTTCCGAGTATACTTTATCCAGATTAAACTGTTTATTTCTGGACAGTATGCCGGCGGTATCTTCCAGCATCGGACCTGTAAGGGCGCGGGTCGGTTTGGTGGAATAAATTCTTCCTTGAAAACCTCCACTGATCAACTTCGGAATTTTCCCGATGTGATCCACGTGGGCATGGGTAACGAAAAGAATATCTATTTCTTTGGGATCATAGGGAAAAGGCAGCCAGTTGACATCTTCCGCTATTTCCGTTCCCTGAGTGAGACCGCAATCAATCAGAATTTTTTTGTCATCAATTTCAAAAAGGAAATTCGCTCCCGTAACCGAACCCGCCCCGGCGCAAAATGTTATTTTAGCTATGTCCGCCATTTTTTAATTATAACGTATTTTCTTTAATAGATATAGTTTGTTTAAAAAAATAAAATACGGCTGACAGCCCGCCGGCAAGGTCAAAGAGTATATCGGAAACAGTATCCAACGAATTAGATAAATCATATGTTATGAACTTGTCGACTAAAATTTCAAACATTTCCCATCCCACTCCCACTATCAATATAATTAAAAATATTCCCAAAATAGACTTGAAGGACTGGTTTCCAAATAAAAATAAGTAAATGGCGGCAAGACCGAGCCAAAATCCCCCCAAAAAGTGCATCGGCATGTCAAGATACCATATTGACGAGTACCAATAGAATCTCATTGCCAGATGGTTTAATAAAAAAATGAAAAAAATAAGTGACAGCACGCGCATTAAGAGTTTTTCCCGGTCCATGATGGTATTATACGCTTTCCAAGAAAAAATCTCCGCACAAGTGGAGAATTTTTCTTAGGATTATTTCCTATATATTACCATAGCTTATAGCTAAGTGGGTACCAGACACCTGAGGCCAAGGCCAAACATGATCGAGGCTCCCATAAAATATTGTTCTAGGTAATAATGAGAAATAACCCTACTGAAAGTATAGCAGAGACCAGAGGGTAAGCAACTGGACGAGGTATCTTTTTTGTTTCTGAATTATTCATCCACTCCAAAACGCTTATATTTATGAATCGGGAAACTGCCAAACCAGTGCTTGATTTCGTGTTCCGCTTCTTCCGGCGTTTCGGAACAATGCACTATATTCATAACCGCCCTTTTCTCCTTATTGGCCAGCGCCGGAGAATCTATCGAAAAATCTCCGCGAATTGTGCCCATATCCGCTTTGTAAGGCATCGTGTCTCCGGCAATTTTGCGGACCACGTCCACTGAATGTACGCCTTGCACAATCATTTTTACCAGAGGGGCGCTCATCATATAGTCAACCAGCCATTTGCGTATGTCCGGGCCGATTTTATAGGCCTCGGTGGTGCCAAAATCCGCCAACGCGTCGTAGCCATATTTTTCGTAAGTGTTCAAAGTCTTGTGGCCAAGTCGGGTAATCCATTCCTTGTTCTTGGGGTAATGATTATCCAGTTCCTCGTATTTCGGCTGAAACATCTCCAGGGCGACAATTTTCAGATCGCGCTGTTCAAAACGCTTTATGATTTCTCCGATGAGGCCTTTTCTGACTCCGTCCGGTTTTATCATTACAAACGATTGTTCTTCCTTTGGATGTTTCATAAATCTAATTCAAAAAATTGTAATAACTCATCTTAGCAGATTTTGAATAATTACTCAAATTACTGCATGGTGGCGTACCTAGCCATGATTTCTTTCTCCACCTCTCCACGGTCGCGTCCGTATTTCGTATATGAAAGTTGTTTCAATTCGTCCACGATTACCCTGTCCCCTTCTTCCGGTGGTAATGTTTTAATATTAAAAGGCTTGGTTGGTTGGCCATTCACCAGCATACTTATATAAGCGTTATAATTATCGAGTTTGGTTATATCCTGAGCGTTAAATGTGGGTTTGAATTTCGGTTCCAGAAAGTTCGCGTCCTCGGTACCGACACGAAATACCGCCATCGAGCCGACGTTTCCGAAAACCGCATTTTTAATGTTTTCTTCGAGTTGAGTGATATATTGATGGGCAATATTCAACGACAACCTGTATTTCCTGGCCTCGGATAAAATAGAAGCGATGGAATCGGTAGTTACATTCTGAAATTCGTCAATGTAAAGATAAAAATCGTTTATGGGCTTGCCGAACATATCTACCCGGGAGAGCGCGGCCATTTGAATTTTGCCCACCAGTACCAGGCCGATCAAATTGGCATTGATATCTCCCAATCTGCCTTTGGAAAGATTTACCAGAAGAATTTTTTTCTCATCCATAATTTTGCGGAAATTGAAAACGGAATTCTGTTGGAGCACTACCGGGCGCATAACGTCGTTGCTGATGAAATTATCGAATTTCGAGGAAATATACGGCACGAAGTTTGCCAAGGACTGGTCCCCGGTCGTTTGCTCGGCCGAAACCCAGAATTGCTTGATGATGGGATTCTTGCAACGGGCCAGTTTCATGTCACGGAATTCTTTATCGGCCAAGACTCTGGTAATTTCCAACAAGGTCGAGCCCGATTCCGGGTCCTCCATTATCAGAAAAGCGCTGTTTCTAAAATACTGTTCGAACATGGCTCCGCCCCCGATTTTCATATCGAAAAGTTTGTTGAAAATGCCCATCATTTCATTAACCACGAAAGTTTTTTGTTCCGGATATTTCGGATCATATTCCAGCATATTCAGACCCATCGGTCTTTGTGTGTAGGCTGGATCGAAATATATAACATCATCCGCTCTTTCTTTTGGAATGCGAGAAAGAATAGTCTGGATATCCGTGCCATGCGGGTCTATATAACAGCAACCATCGCCGTTTTTTATGTCTTGGGTAATCATGTTTAACATAATATTCGTTTTGCCTGTTCCCGTCTGACCGATTACATAAAAATGCCTCAGGCGGTCCTCGCGCGACATGTGAATAACGGTGTCTTTGCCTCTATAACTGTTTACTCCCAAAATTATTCCCTCTTGGCTTATTTCCAGAGGCGCCGGAGCGATGCCAGCTTTAGCTTCTTTAAGCTGTGGCTGGCTTCCTATGCCAACCGGGAAATGAAGGACGGAAGAAAGCTCTTTCAGGTTCATAGGTAAAATTTTGTCATCTGAAAACATGCGGTATGAAAAATCGTGAAAAAGTTTTTTCAAATCATTGCCTTGAAGTTTCTCAAAAATAAAAGAATTACTGGTTGACTCGGCGAATTGGTTGAAGGAAGATTCTATTTCTCCAAGTATGGTTTCTGCTCTCTCTTTTGTCGGAGCGGAAGTTATGATGCGAATATTCGCTTTCATAATCGTGCTTTTCATTTTATTGCCTATTTTTTCTACCGCGCCTTCGTCTACCGCCCGTCTTCCGGGCATATATTTTTCTTCTTTCGTTTCTTCCTTTTTCTTCGCGCCGAAAAATAAATCTTTTGAAACTTTCAAAAATGCTTTATTGAATTTATAAAAATTATCCGATGCATGCTTGACCGACATACCGCTCTTGACGTCCTCCAAAATCAAATGAAACTCATTGATGAATTTCTCTCCGGCTGGAGCTATAACAAGCTGAATAGCCGCGCCTTCTCCTTCTGTTTTTAATTTGGAAAAAACATTGAGTATGGTATTCATGGGATCGTGCTCGATATTGTCGTAGGTCTTGATAGGCAGCACGGGACGTTCCTGGAAGCCGGCATAGGCGCCGGCGGATCCGCCTTTTTCATTAAAAATATTATAATCATCCTTTACCTCGTGAATTTTCGCATCATGATAGAAAGAAAGTACTTGTTTTTCAAAAAGCGAGATGTGTCTATTGGGTATGGCCGAGAAAATAATCACTTCGTCGGAAGTATTACTGAGCGCTATTTCCAAGGTAAAGTAATTTTCTTTTTCGTTATTCTTGCCTTCCGATATGGATTGCATGCCGGCATAAAATTGCTCCATCGCGCCGATGAATTCTTTGAAACCTTTCTGTTTATCGGTCTCCTCCCTGGGTGGCGGCAATGTTATTTCAAAAAGGGTCATATTCAGCGATTTATAAAGAGGTATTCCCTCTTTTAAATCGGAAACTTTTCCTGTTTTTAGATATTGGACTAATATCCGGTGAAAATCATTGTCAATATGCGGATTGGCCATTTTTTCCACTATGGATATCGCGTTTCGGATTCCTTTGGTTACCACAATTCCCAAAAGTTCTTCCATTATAGTGTCATGCGTTTCCGGTTTTAATTGCAATACGATGGCTTCAGCTTCACTCTTTTTTATGACATTGTCTTTGTGTATAATTTCTTCCAAAGGTTTTTGTTTGTATTCACCTATGATTTCTTTTATCGCGTCCTCGTTTGCGTGCTCGGCAGGTCCTGTCGCCATAAGTTCCTTTTCCCGTTTGGCGACGTGAGTGCGCAAATATTCCAACTCCTCTTCCGGAGTCTCAAATTTTGGCATATCGTTAAAAAGTTGCCCTTCCATTAATTCAATTATACAACAAAAATTAGATTTTGGTTAAAATTTCCGGCTCGCCTTCTGTAATTAGAATAGTGTGCTCAAAATGGGCACTTTTTTTGCCGTCAGCGGTGCGAAAAGTATATCCATCTCCATCCAAAATTAAATTTTTCGTCCCGTTATTCAGCATCGGCTCTATGGCTATAACCATTCCCGGAACTAGTTTCGGACCTACACCGGCTTTTCCAAAATTCGGAACATAAGGATCTTCATGAATTGCACGTCCAACACCGTGTCCGGACAAAACTTCCACGATTCCGTATCTATGCGGACGGACAAAACTTTCTATTGAATGGCTGATATCCCCTACTTTAAAACCTCCTTGTGCGGCATTAATTCCGACCTCCAGAGCTTCTTCCGTTATTTTTATAAGTTTGGCGGAAGCGGGACTGATTTTTCCTACCGGTAAAGTTAATGCCATATCGGTAAAAAGATTTTTATGTTTTAATCCCAAATCGAGGGAAACTGTATCGCCCTCCTGTAATATTTTTTTCGCGTTGGGAATACCGTGAACAACTTCGTTATTTACCGATACGCAAAGCGACGCCGGATAGGCAAAATCCGCTCCTGCCGGACGATAATTCAAAAAGGCCGGCTGGTCGCCCATTTTTTTAATCAACTTGTGGGCGTAATCATCCAAATCTTTGGTGGAGATTCCTGGTTTTACAATTTCTTTTACTTTGTATAAAACAGTGGCCAGTCTTTTTCCGCCTTCTCTCAATATCTCTATTTCTTTAGGTGTTTTAATTATGATCATTAAATCCTAGAGCCCTTATGATATCTTTAAAGACATCTTCTCTGCTTTGTTCGCCGTTTATGGTGTAAATGGTATAACCGGCTTTCCCCTTGAAATAATTCATAGCAGGTACTACCTTATCCATATATTCATCAAATCTCTTTTCTATACCCTCTTTGGTATCATCATGCCTGCCGCGCAGTAGATTGCGTTTCATTGCTTCTTCCTTTCCAACCTCAATGTAAATAATCTTAATACTTTCTCTTCTGTAAAATTTCATCATTTTTTCAAAGTTTACGGACTGAGTTATTTCGCGAGGATATCCATCGGCTATTAAATTACTTTGCGGAGTCAAAGAAGAAATGAAGATGTTTACAACAATTGCATCGGTTAAGAAACCAGGCTGAAGCTCGCCTCGGGAAACAGAGTCTTTTATCAACGATCCGGTGTAATTATTAGACTCTATGATTTTTCTGTATTCATCCCCCGGATAAGCGTAAACACATTTTTTACCATCTCTGGATTTTAAGAAATCCATTAGGAATTTTACCTGCGTCCCTTTGCCGGATCCTATTATCCCAAAAAATACGAAAGTTTGCGCTTGCATAACTTAAGAATACAAAATTTGGCTTGAATAATCAAGGTTTTTGTAATAGAATTGTTTTACCATGAAAAGACTTGGATTTAGTATAGCGCTTTTGGGGGATTCAGCGTCTGGTAAGAATACGCAGGCAGAAATCTTAAAAAGAAAATACGCACTAAAATTCGTTGAGACCGGGTTGTATTCTCGTAAACTTCTGAAGAAAAGAAGTAAAATCGGCGATTGGGTAAGGCGAACAACGGGTAAAGGCAAGCCATTGCCGGTAGTACTCCTCAAAAAATTTTTGATAAGAGAAATAAATAGCAAACCGAAAAACAAAGACTTGTTATTTCTAGGCGGTCCACGTTTAAAACCAGAAGCACAACTCTTGAAAAAGACACTTGATAAAAAGAAACAAGGTTTTCTCGCCCTATACATAACTCTTCCCAATAGAGAAGTCTATCGCCGTTCTTTGAAACGAAAGGAAGGCAATATGAAAGCGGTTTATAAAGTACTTGATGAAGAAAAAATAATAAAGGCCAGGATTAATTATTATAAAAAACAAGTCAGTAAGACTGTAAAATATTTTAAGAGTTTAAATAAACTAAAAATAATCAACGGCAATCAGTCCATACCAAAAGTTACCAAAGACATTTTAAGGGCTATCAAAGAATATAAAGAAGGGCAATAAATAAAGTCTATTTGATTTAAAAGCCAGTGATGTGAATTTGGGCATATGCCCAAATTCACTACATGTCCATTTAAGAGTCAACATTTATTTAAAGGTTGAAATGTTCCTTCAATTTTTTATCGTCCAGAATTTTATCAACTTGCAGAATTTCTATATGTTTACGAACCCCGTAAAAATCCGCCACAAATAATATCTCTTCCTCGCATGGATAAGGATAAATCCAAGCGCTTTTTTGAAATTGGAAAAATCCCAGGTCTTTTAATTTCCACCTGAAAGCTTCCCTCGCCTTCTTAAATCTAATGGGAAAATCATACATTACAAGACGCCATTTTCCGTCCCAATTCTTCTGGTCTTTTATGACAACTTCATCAATCAAGATATCCCGCAATTTATCCTCTCCCTTGGGGGTAATGGTATACGAATCGCCATATTTTCCTTTAACATACCTCACGAACTTATAGCGCCTGAACCCGTTAAAAATTTGCCTGGCTTTCTTGCTATCGCGCAAACCGGGCAACAATTTTTCTCCCAAGGCAACGGTGCAGAGAAGACTTCGCGCTAGGTTCATTCCTTCGCCACCAGCTTCAAAAAATTTTTTCAGTTTCATCAAATGTTCCCGTTCAATCATGTGTTGTGAATCATAGCATATGCCTAAATTCACAACAACAGTGCCAATGTCCCTATTTTTTTAATGTCTATTCAATTTTTGCCGAATACTGAAATAAATTTACTTTTTTCTAGTATTCCCGCATGGAGATTTGAGCGTCTACTTTTTTGACAAGATCAAGCACTACTGAAACGACGATGAGAAGCGCCGTACCACCAAGAGCTATAGCTGTGATATTCGTTAAAGACTGCACTATAAGGGGCAAAACAGCGATAAAACCAAGGAAGACCGCGCCGAGCAAAGTAATGCGACTCAAGACTTTGGAAATGTATTGGGATGTGGACAATCCGGGACGAATGCCCGGAATAAACGCGCCGTTTTTCTGCAAATTGGTGGCCAGGGCTTCGGGGTCGAAAGTAACCGCCGTGTAAAAGTAAGTGAAGAGAAACACCAAAATAAAATAAAGCACTGCATAAAGTAAGCTTGTTTGCGAAAATGAGACGAGTATTTTGGATATGGATAACAGAATTGAGTTCGAAGAACTGGCCAAAAAATTACCGATCATTTGCGGAAAAAGCAGAATGGAAAGCGCAAAAATTATCGGGATGACTCCGGCCTGATTGACGCGAAGGGGTAAATAGGTCGAGCCCCCGCCGTACATTTTCATTCCTCTGACCCGTTTG
>CAYIHB010000018.1:0-10515 GCA_964363165.1 uncultured Candidatus Saccharibacteria bacterium | reverse complement strand
AAAAAGAACATTGCCTTTGTCGTCAAGTGTAAGGTTGGAAAAAACGGGATCAATGAAATATTTATTTTTTGCGAAAAGATCCGACTGAAGCGCGATGGATGTATAACCCAGAGCGGTTCCGTTCATTTTTACCATTATCTTCGCGTTTGCTCCGTCACCGAAATCATAACTGAATTTATTATAACTGACAGTTTTCATCGTAATCGACTGAAGCGCCTCAAAAATAGGCGAAATGGCGACATGTTTGGATAAAATCTCGGTCGAGGCAATCAAACGTTTATCCAAAACCTGAAGCTGGATTATTTTTGAGGGTTCAAAACGGTTCTTGGCCAAGTTCAAATCATTTTCCATCTGGGTAATGTTTTTTTTCAAAATACTGTCATAAAAATAGAGGAGGCCGGAAGCGATAATCACGGAAAAAAAGATAAAAATGGAAATGATCGTCAGAAGGCCGATCGGACGGGATGAAACGGCCCGTTCCTCAATTATAGGTTTCTTGGGTATGAAAGATGTTTGAAAATTTTGCTCCATTTTGTTTATATTATCTCACTTATTGCAACTTTCGCAAGGCCAAACCTAAAGCAACCGCGAACTCGGGGCCTGTGGTTTCAAGAACTTTTCCTAAAAACTCCGGCGCGCCGACTTTAGAGAAGGGGTGTCCTATTTCTATTTCCGCCCGAAAGTTGTTGGAAGCCACTTCTTTCAATCCTTTCAGTAATGATCCGCCGCCGGTAAATATGACTTTGCTGATAGTTTTGCCGTATTTTTTCTCATACCCCAATAATACATTATTCGTTTCCGAAAAGATATAGTCGATATGGACTTTTATGATGTCCGCCAAGCTTTTTTCAGCTGGATTTTCAAAAAGACCGAATTCTTTTTTTATTTCTTCGGCTTTCGGAAAAGGAATATTCAAGGATTGGGAAATGGAAGAAGAAATGTCGGCTCCCCCACGGTTTATGGTATGGTGACTTTTGACCATGCCGAACTCCACAAGGGAAAGCTTGGTGCTGGATGCGCCAAGGTCGACCAAAAGCACCAGAGAAAGTTCGTGTTCAAAATTTGCCCGAACGGAAGAAAAAATTTCAATCTCAAAAAAACCGGCTTCCAGGCTGCACTGCGAAACAATAGAGCGATATTTCGAAACCGCGTCATTTTGGATTGCAACGACAAGCACTTCCGTCTTTTCCGGCAATACGGAAGGCAAATCCGGATTATTCGCTTCCTCAAAAGAAGGCTCTTTCTTGGGCAAGATAAAATAATCAAGAGAAACTTCCGTAATGGGCAATGGAATATATTTGCGGGCCTCGGTCGAAACAACCGAAGACACTTCACTTTCTTTAACCTGGGATGGAAGAGAAATAGTGAAAATCAGGCTGGATTGTATGGGAATGGAAAAAGCCGAGGAGTTTGTCGTCACACCGGATTGTTTCAGGACTTCTTTTAAAGCCTCGACTGTTTTTTCGATCGGCAGATTGGTAACGCGCCCTATGTCCGTATCGGCGTAAGAACCGAGAGATATGGAACCGTAAGTTTCAAGCACCGCCTTGCCCCCCTTTTTCTTTATCTCAACCACTTTGATGGCGGAGGAACCGATGTCAATACCAACGGCGCTGCCGCCGGTGCCACCTCCAAAAAGATTCAACTTTGAAAAAATACCTTTGATTGGATTATCCATTTTTTTGAATTACGTTTATAATTATAACATAGATGCGCGTATTAAACACTATATTAGACATAATTTTTCCTGTGAATTGCCTTTCCTGTGGAAAAACGGGTTTGGATCTGTGCCTGGGATGTCTTTCGGACTCTCCCCTCGCCTTGCGGGAAAGCGCCAATTGGATATTCCCTTTGTTTGACTACCGTCACCTGCCTATCAAAAAATCCATGTGGCTTTTAAAATATAGCGGCAAAAAAAGACTGGCGAATGTTTTTGCGGAAGTCATGTACGGAAAAATTATGGAAGAACTTTCTGAATTAAACGTTCTGAAAAATTTTCGTGAGCCGATTCTGATTCCTATCCCCCTCTCTAAAAAAAGATACAGGGAGCGCGGGTACAACCAGGCGGAATTGATTTGCAAGAAATTGATAGAAATAGATTCAAATACGCATCTACGCTATAGCGTAGATGCAGAACCTCAGAAAAATTTTAGTTTAGGGAAAAATATTTTGATAAAAATAAAGGAAACGGAACATCAAGCTAATATCAAAGACCGTAGAGAAAGACTGAAAAATCTCTCCGGTTCTTTTTCCGTAAAAAATCCCGAAATCATAAACGGCAGAAATATAATTCTGATAGACGATGTCCTAACCACTGGCGCAACCTTAAACGAGGCGCGTAAAATTTTGAAACAATCCGGCGCCAGAAAAGTAATCGCTTTTACTGTGGCGCATTAAATACCTTCTTGCCCTCAGCCGCTCGATAAGGTAGGATTAAAATATGCGGATAGTTATCAAGGTCGGGACCAGTACCATCGTCGGGAAAAACGGTCTGGATTACAAAAAAATAAACAATCTAATCAATCAGATCACCCGATTGCTGAGAAAAGGACATAAGGTTATTCTGGTGAGTTCCGGTGCCATCGGCGCGGGATTGCCGTTGGTTCATTTTTCGAGCCCCCGAAGAAAGAAAATCGCCGCCGCTCTGGGTCAGCCGCTTTTAATCCACAATTACATCCGTGAAGCGAAAAAACATAAAATCTCCGTCGGGCAAATTCTGATATTGAGCGACGATATCACAAATCGCCAGCATTTCAAAAATTTGGTTCTGAATATCGAAGCGATGCTTTCACATAAGGTTCTGCCAATTATCAATGAAAACGATATTATGAAAGTGGAGGATTTGCTGATTGGAGACAATGATACTCTATGCGCAATGGTTGCCGTCGGCCTTAAAGCGGATAAACTTATAATCCTAACCAATCAAAATGGGCTTTATAACGACAATCCCGACCATAACCTAAACGTCAAACTTGTAAAAAATGTCCGCAATATAAATGCCAAAATTGAATCTTTGTGCAGGGCCGGAAAATCCAACCTTGGGGTAGGCGGAATGTTCATAAAAGTGAGAGCGGCAAAATATGCGACCCATCACGGAGTAGAAACGTTGATAGGTAATGGAAATGAAAAAAATATAATTATCAGAGCCTTGGGGAAAAATTTCCCGGGAACCAGATTTATGGCAAAAAAATAATATGAGAACAAATGTCACAATTATAGGCTACGGTACAATGGGCAAAGCCATAGCCCAAGCGCTTTCCCTCGGCCATAGCCCTACGGGCGAGGCCAAAGATTCCCCAATCAAGATTTTTACCATTGATTTGGATAAAAAAGACACCAGTGGCATCAAGAAATCCGATTTTATAATTTTATCCGTCAAACCGCAGGACGCGCCGGAAGCGATAAGGCAATTAAAGAAATATGGATTAAATAAAAAAACTATATTGATTTCGATTATGGCGGGTTTCCCGATTAAAAAACTTCTGCGCCTTTCCGGCCACAAAAAAATAATCAGGATGATGCCGAATTTGGGGCTTTCGGTGGGGCAAGGAATCGCCGCTTGGAAAAAAACGGGTTTGTCCCCGTTTGAAGCAAGAAAAGCAAAAGCTTTCATAAATAAAATAACGGAAAATTTTGAAGTAAAAGACGAAGACGTTATAAATAAGGTTACGGCCATTTCCGGCAGCGGTCCCGCTTATTTTTTCCTTTTGGCAGATAGCTTAATGAAGGCATCAAAAAATCTGGGACTGGTGAAAAACGAAAGCAGGAAATTGATTGAGAAAACTTTTCTGGCTTCGGCTATTTTGGGCAAAGATTCGGATTACTCCGAGCTCCTAAAAAAGATCGCTTCAAAAGGCGGCACCACAGAAGCTGCCCTTAAAATTTTCAAAAATAAGAAGTTTGAAATAATTGTGAAAGATGCGGTTTCTTCCGCATACAAAAAAGCAAAACAACTAAGCAAGTAAAAAGTTAAAAATATGAATAAAAAAATATTAAAACAACTGAATAATGCGAAAAAAGCATCGGCTTCGTTCGGCCTTTTGCCACACAGCCAAAGAAATTCGGTTCTAAAAAATCTGGCCGGGGAATTGCGTAAAAATAAAAAGACAATTGTCAAAGCCAATTTGAAAGATTTGAAAAAACTCCCCCTCGGCCATAGCCCTACGGGCGAGGCGCAAAGCGACCCTAGGCGAGACCGGCTCCTTTTGAACAATATGCGAATTGAGAGAATGGCCGGAGAAATCGAAAATTTGGCAAAAATGCCGGATCCAATCGGACAAATTTTCGACCGCCGAAACAGGTTTGGACTGAAAATTTGCCGGAAAAGAGTGCCAATCGGAGTTATCGGCGTTATCTACGAATCACGACCCAATGTAACGACCGATGTCGCCGGCATCTGCATAAAATCCGGCAACACCGTCGCTCTCAAAGGCGGAAAAGAAGCCAGAGAAAGTTGTATCGCGCTTCATAAAATTATAAAAAGGGCCTTGATTTTATCCAAAGTAAACCCCGAAGTAGTTCAGTTTATCGACCCGAAAATGAAAGATGCCGTTTCGAATATAATTTCCGCCAACGGCTTGGTGGACGTGATAATTCCCCGCGGAAGTTCGGGCCTCATAAATTTCGTCAGGAAAAATGCCACCGTGCCGGTCATCGAGACCGGAGCCGGCGTCTGCCATACTTATGTGGATGATGAAGCTAAGCTTCCTCAATCTGCCAGAATTATTTTTAACGCCAAAACGCAACGACCGAGCGTCTGCAACGCGCTTGATACCGCCCTCATAAATAGAAAAATCGCCAAGGAATTCTTGCCGAAGATGGCTAAGCTTCTGAAAGAAAAGAATGTAGAGATATTGGCAGATAGCGAAAGCTTTAAAATACTAAAAAATGTTTATCCGAAAAATTTACTAAAAGTTGCAAAAGCAACGGATTTCGGACGGGAATTTTTAAGCCAGAAAATGTCCGTCAAAACTGTTTCAAATATTGACGAAGCTATAAAATTCATTCAAAAATATTCTTCCAAACATTCTGAAGCCATTCTAACAGAAGATAAAAAGAATGCCGGCAGATTTTTGAAAGAAATTGACGCGGCGGTCGTTTATGTGAACGCTTCGACACGCTTTTCCGACGGCGCTGTCTTCGGACTCGGTTCTGAAATCGGCGTCTCAACCGATAAAATTCATGCCCGCGGACCAATGGGCCCAAACGAAATGACGACTTACAAGTGGATAGTTTCCGGAAAATATAACACTCGAAAATAATTTGTTATAAAAAGAAAAACCGCTCTCCTCAAGGCGGTTTTTCCGTTGAGAAAAGCAGTTGTTTAATAAAAAAATCCAAATTTTCAGTTGCGGAAGAAGGAACGATTGCCCGCACGCCACCCGTCCGTCGGATCGAACCTGCTCACGCCCACGTCCCAACCGTGAACATCCAGCCACACATCCACCTTGCAAAGCTCGCCATTTTTATTTCTTACCCAAAAAAGGTTTGCTTTCCCTTCTTCATTAAGAAGTTTTTCCCCTTTGACGATGTGGCGCTCGCAAACCTGTTTCACATGGGCTAGATCAACTTCTTCATAAACCCCGCCTGTTTTTGCGTCACTGATGATGCTTTCTTCAGTAATATCTTCAGTGAATTCATAACTTGCCAATTTCTTGGCAGGAGAATTCCCCACCTGGTCGTCAAACCAGTCGAAGATATCGCTGTCAACATAAGCGAAGACTCCGCCCTCGCTTTTTGTTTTGAAAAAGCCCCGTGTACCGAAAGAAGCCGTAGCCTCCAAAAGAATATTGGAAACTACTTTTTCTAATCGACCGAACAGGACTTTCTTTTCACCTACAAACTTGGCAAGCCCTTCCTTGCTCATGTGGTTTACTTTGTTATGTGCCCGAACAACCAGATCAAAAGTCTGATTGTTTGCAGATTTTTGGCGAATTCTCGTGATGAGTCTGCCAAGGCGCTTTCTGCCACCTGCGGTGTTTATGGTTTTCATTTTGCACCTTTTGTGAAAGAACAAACATTTGAGCCGATTTATCCGTGTTTGGACGGAAAGGGAACGGTTTCTGACCTTTTTTGAATTATATACCTTTTTTAAAAAAAGTCAAGGAGTAAAAAAATAATTAGAAGCTATAATTGTTATATGCGATATTGCAAAGATTGCGAACCGGCGCAGGAAATACATTGGGTGGCTTATCTGTCGGTGGTATTAAGCTATGTAGGCCAGCCGCTTTTCGACCTGATGGAAATGCTCTTCAAGACTACCGCCGAAGCCATTTCAGACAGTGTTTCTATTCCTTTTTTGAAACTGATGGTCTTTCTGGGATTGGGACATTTCTCCAGCAGGCCTGACAGTAAAGACACTCTGCGCACAAAATGTTTTTGGGAAGAAGCCGAGAGGCGTGAAATAAAAATGGTGGAGTTCCATATGGGTTCTTTAAGAGATTCTTTTATCGCGGAATACAAGGGGAAAAAAATAACTTTCGATGGCCTGCCTCGCCCGGATGAAATGGAATCCGACTCCCTGAAATGGATGGATAACAAGGGAATAATGAAAATAAAATTTAAAAAAGAGGGTCTGCCGGTAGCCAAAGGCGGAACCGCTTTTACCAAAAGAAAAGCGCTTAAAATTTTCAACAGTATCAGAAAACCGGTTATAACCAAACCGAATTTGGGTTCCCGAAGCAGGCATACGATGATCCATTTGAATACGCCGGAAGATTTGATAATCGGATTCAGAAAAGCCAAAAAATTATCGCCTCTGGTGGTCATAGAAGAAGAACTGAACGGTTATCTTTTTCGGGGAACTTTAATCGGCGGGAAACTGGTCGGGGTAGTCAGGCGCGACCAGCCGGAAGTCCACGGCGACGGAACGCATACGGTACGGCAATTATTGGAAGAAGAAAATGAAAGACCGGAACGCAAGGGCCCAATTTTTCATAAAATAATAGTGGACAAAGAAACGGAAAAAGAGTTCAAAAGGCAAAACACAACCTTGGACGATATTCCGGAAAAAGGAAGAACGGTTTTCTTTTCCCAGAAAACCAGCCGGGGTTGCGGCGGAACAACCACCGAAGTGACGAATTTAATACATCCGGAAAATGTGAAAATGCTGGAGAGACTGGGCGCCTATCTGAAAGACCCGCTGGTAGGCGTGGATTTTATAATAGAAAGAATAGAAGAACCCTGGTACACCGAACAGCATTGCGGGATAATCGAATGCAACAGTTTGCCTTTCATAGATTTGCACCATTATCCCCTTTTCGGAAAGCCAAACAACGTCGCCGGCAAACTCTGGGACTTGGTAATGCCGAAATCCAAAATAGGATAAAAAATTAAAAACTTTATTTTTTCTCTATGGTAATTTCCGATTTCGGGTCAAAAGCATCCGGATCCATTTTCAGATGCGAAACATATTTTTTTTGTACCGCAAAATCTCCCAGAAATTTCAGAAAATCCTCCTTTTTATCCATCTCCCCTTTTTCTTCCAGATGTTCCAGCGGATGCGCCTCCGGAGTAAATTCAAAATGTCCGCAGATTTCTCCATCCTTATAAACGCGCAAATGATATTGATCCTGAAAATCCGTCAGTTTTCTCCAGCTCAAAACCTGTTCCTGGTCTATCCAAGCGATGAAATGATTGCCGAAACCCCATTTGTCATAAAGATGCTTCTTTAATCTTTCCAATGTTTTCCCGGGAGCCAACCAGCCTATATGATATTTCTGTCTTCCTTTTTTATGCCAAATAACGCCTATTTTCAAAAGGAGTTTTCGGACCGGCAGAAAGAAACCATAGATAAAATCCCAAATTTTTTGCTTAATTTCATCGAAAAAATTCATACGGATATAATACCATAAATCTCAAATTGACATAACGGATTAAAAATCTATACTTAGAGAATGGAAACGGAAACAAAAAATAATTTATCGGTCCCCGTGGCTATAGTTGTGGCCGGAGTTTTTATAGCCGGGGCAATTTTATTGAAAGGAAGCAATCCCCCTCCATCGATAAGCGTACCGACGGGCGACGGAGCTGGGGCAGCGACTTTGGCTCCGGTTGGAAAAGAAGACAGAACTCTCGGTAATCCAAATGCAAAAGTTACTCTCGTTATGTATGAGGACTTTCAGTGTCCTTACTGTGGAGCAGTATCCGGTTTACTACAATCCGGTGCACCCGTAATACAATCATTAAAACAAAGAGATCCGACTTGGACTCCTTTTATGCCTGAGATTATTAATAACTATGTAAAAAATGGAAAGGTGTTTTTTGTCTTCCGCGATTGGGCGTTCCTGGGACCGGAATCCATAGGGGCGGCCGAAGCCGCCAGATGCGCCGGCGATCAGGGAAAATTCTGGGAATATCACGACTATCTTTATTCCCATCAGAGCGGGGAAAACCAAGGGACTTTTTCCGAGACCAATTTAAAATCTTTCGCCAAGAATCTGGGGTTGGATACTGCCGCCTTCAATAAATGTCTGGATGGAAGCAAATATGCGCAAGCGGTCGCGGATTCCAGGACCGAAGGAACCAAGGCCGGCGTGCAGGGAACACCGAAAGGATTCATTCTGAAGGACGGCAAAATCGTTTCTACCATAGACGGGGCGGAACCGCTTTCTCTGGTAAAACAAAAAATTGACGCCGCGCTTAAATAAAAACCATGGACTCAATGTTTAATCTTGATTTGCCGGTATTAATTAAAACTGTCGGTCTCTTGGGAGTTTTTTTCATCATATTCGCCGAATCCGGACTATTTTTTGGATTTTTTTTACCTGGAGACACCCTGTTATTTTCGGCGGGATTACTGGCATCTCAAGGCTACTTTAATATTTATTTGCTGGTTTTGCTGGTTGTATTGGGAGCGGTTTTGGGCGACCAGATTGGATACCTATTCGGCAGAAAATTCGGACCGAGGATTTTTAACAGAGATGAATCATTTTGTTTTAAGAAAAAATATGTTACTGACGCGGAAAATTTTTACAGGAAACACGGTAAAAAAACTATTGTCTTGGCGCGTTTTTTACCTATCATTCGTACCTTTATTCCTATTTTAGCCGGAGTGGGAAAAATGAATTATAGAATTTTTGTTATATACAATATTATCGGGGGGCTGGTCTGGGCTATGGGTATAACTTTGCTTGGATATTTCCTAGGTCAAAAAATTCCGGATATTGATATATATTTGATTCCAATATTACTGTTAATTATTTTTGTTTCCATGCTGCCAACGCTATTTTCTTATATTTATAGTAAAATAAAAGGATGTACGAAGCAATAAAAAATTTCAGCCAACAATTTCTGTACGAACCCGAAATAAAAAATCAGAAAAATCTGGCGGAAAAGTCGAGTTTTATCGTAGTTGGGATGGGCGGATCCGCCCTTGCTTCCCTTCTGCTCCAAACCTGGCGGCCGGAAATCGATATTATGGTCCATCGCAATTATGGCCTGCCCAGACTCCCGATAGAAAAATTAAAAAGCAAATTAGTCATATTGAGTTCTTATTCGGGCAATACGGAAGAAGTGATAGACGCTTTTAATGAAGCAAGGAATAAAAAATTGGAAATGGCCGTAATCGCAACCGGCGGGAAATTATTGTCCTTGGCTAAAGAAAATAATGTCCCATACATAGAACTGCCCAATACTGGCATCCAGCCTCGTTCCGCTTTGGGTTTTTCTATTATGGCATTTATGAAATTTATCGGGGAAGAAAATGAAATAAAAGAATTGAACGCTCTGGCGACAACTCTGAATTCCGCCGATTTTGAAAAAGAAGGAAAAATATTGGCGCAAAAATTAAAAAACTATATTCCGGTTGTTTACAGCTCAAACCATAATTCGTCTCTGGCCTATATTTGGAAAATAAAACTGAATGAGACCGGAAAAATTCCCGCTTTTTGCAATGTCTTACCGGAGTTGAACCACAACGAAATGACCGGTTTCGATCTGAAAGAAAGCACTAAAGAATTAAACAGCAAATTTTACTTCATTATTCTGAAAGATATGGAAGATAATCCGAAAATACTGAGGAGAATAGGGGTTCTCGAAAAATTGTATAAAAACAGAAACTTGCCTGTTGAAATTTTGGAACTTAAAGGTAAAGACTTCTGGCAGAGAATTTTCTCTTCCCTTCTTTTGGCCGATTGGACCGCTTACTATACCGCACTCGGATACGGCCAAGACCCGGAACAGGTCCCGATGGTGGAAGAATTCAAGAAACTTATTTAGGGGTGAGAATGGAAAAATGTTAAGAATGTGTTAGAGTAATTGAGTTATCTAGAAATAAGGAGACGTGGCTGAGCGGTCGAAAGCGCCTCACTGCTAACGAGGTAGGGTCTAAAAGCCCTCGGAGGTTCGAATCCTCTCGTCTCCGCCAGTTGGGATTTTGCAAGTGGACAAAGGTTGCCTCGCGGCGGCTCTGCCGCCGCTCGGCTAGGATTTGAAAGGGCTTTTTTGGCGAAAAGGAAAATGATTTATCAAACAAAATATGGTTCGAGCCGATTTGTTTTAGAAATGTTGTCATTT
>CAYIHB010000017.1:0-11099 GCA_964363165.1 uncultured Candidatus Saccharibacteria bacterium | reverse complement strand
AATCCTGAAGTTTTCGCGCCGTCGCGCTCAAAACCCCTCAAAACTTTTATTTTTGCTTTTTTGAGAAAATATGAAAAATGATTCCGAACAATCAAAAGAAGAAATAGAAAAACTGGAAGCGGAAACACGCAAGGTCGATTTTTGGAATGACAAAAACAAAGCGCAACTGGCATTAAAAAAAATTGCGGAACTTAAAGATAAGTTAACCGGCGCCAACAAGTATGACAAAGGCAATGCGATCCTGAACATAATTTCCGGCGCCGGCGGGGACGACGCCGAAGATTTTTCACGGATACTTTTGGAAATGTATATGAAATACGCAAATAGGCGCGGCTGGGAAATTTTTTTTATTCACGAAAACAAAAATAATCACAACGGATACAGGAGCGTCTCTTTTGAAATAAAAGGCCCTTCGAATACCTCAGGGCAGGCAGGTCCTTATGGAATGTTGAAAAACGAATCCGGAGTTCATCGTTTGGTTCGCATTTCGCCATTTAACGCCAAAAGATTGAGACATACTTCTTTTTCTTTAGTTGAAGTGTTGCCCAAATTCTCAAAATTGGAAGAGAAAAGCTTCATTATCCCCGACGGCGATTTAAAGATAGAATACAGCCGTTCCGGCGGTCCGGGCGGACAGAATGTCAATAAAAGGGAAACAGCCGTCAGACTGGTGCATATTCCGACCGGTATTTCGGTTCATTCTTCCGGTGAACGCTCGCAGGAACAAAATCGGGAAAGGGCGATGTCCATACTTTTAGCCAAAATTTTTAAAAAAGCGCAAGAAGAGAAAAAGACGGTCGAAGAAATCTACAAAAAAAGCTTTAATACGGAGATAGAATGGGGAAATCAGATCCGTTCTTATGTTTTGCACCCCTATAAAATGGTCAAAGACCACCGTACTGACGTAGAAACCAGTGATGTTAACGCAGTTTTGAACGGCGGGATAGATTTATTCATTGAGGCGGAGAAGAATCTGTGACCCTTCGAGAAATAAACACTCAGGGTCATGGTGAGAAATCCCGAATCATGATAGGATAGATGAAAGATGATTTATTTCAATAATGTTTCAAAAGTTTACAATAAGGATGCCGAGAAAGGGTCCTCCATAGCGCTGGATGACGTGACCTTGACCGTCACAACAGGGGAATTCGTCTCTATCGTGGGGCATTCCGGCGCGGGCAAGACCACCTTGGTTAAAATGATTTTGGCAGACGAAGTTCCGACCAGCGGAACCGTTTTTTTTGAATCAATTAACGTATTAAAATTAAAAAACAAGGAATTGACTAAACTAAGGAGAAGAATCGGCGTGGTTTTTCAAGATTTCAAACTGCTTTCCAACAAAACCGCCTATGAGAACATCGCTTTTGCCATGGAAGCCGTGGGCAAAACCAACGAAGAAATAGAAAGCGACGTGCCCCATGTGTTGGAACTCGTCGATTTGAGCGACAAGATGTTTCATTTCCCGTATCAAATGTCCGGGGGCGAACAACAGCGCTTGGCCATTGCGCGCGCTATCATAAATCAGCCGGAACTCATTATCGCGGACGAGCCGACCGGAAATTTGGATGCGATCAATACCTACGAAATAGTCCAGATTTTAAAAAAAATAAACGATCTGGGCACGACGGTTATTTTAACCACCCATAACCGGGGAGTCATCGATTCCGTCGGGGGCAGGGTGATAACGATGGAGAAAGGCAAAATTACCAGGGATGACAAAAATGGCAAATATGTTATATGATTAGGTATTAGGTGCTAGTGACTAGTTGCTAGAACCTAGAAGCTGGAACCTAGAAACTAATTTATGATTGAACTGAAAAGAATAACCAAAGCCGGATTCATAAATTTCAGCAGAAGCGGAATTATTTCCTGGGCCGCTGTTCTGGTTGTTACCATTACCCTTTGCGTTATAACCGCCATTATACTGTTGCAAGCGGTGCTTCATTTTTCGTTGGATCAGATAAAAGAAAAAGTGGATGTGACAATTTATTTTGCAGTTGGCGCGCCGGAAGATAAGATATTATCTTTGAAAAAATCCTTGGAAAGTTTGCCGGAAGTGGAAAAAGTTTCTTATGTCAGCGCCAAGGACGCCTTGAAACTTTTCCGCGAACGCCACCAGAATGATTATCCGACTATTCAGGCGCTGGATGAAATAAAGGATAATCCTCTGGGCGGATACCTTAACGTCAAAGCCAAGGAAGTTTCTCAATACGAAAGCATCGCGAATTTTCTGAAGTCGGACGATGCGCTGGTCTCCGGTTCCACTTCCGTAATAGATAAAGTGAATTATAACCAAAATAAAACAGTCATAGACAGATTGAACAATATAATATCCGGCGCGCAAAAATTAGGTTTTCTGGTCACGCTGATTTTGGTGGTTATTTCCGTAATTATTACTTTCAATACCATCCGATTGACCATTTTTATTTCCAAAGAAGAAATAGGCGTAATGCGTTTGGTGGGAGCTTCCAAAATGCGGGTCCGCGGACCTTTCATGGTGGAAGGAGCCATTTACGGCCTTATTGCCACGATTATAACTCTGATTATTTTCTGGCCGGTAACCGCTTATCTTGGACGCACTATGACTAATTTTCTGGGTATAAATATTTACGATTATTACATTTCAAATTTATTTCAAATTTCCGTAATTATTTTATTATCAGGCGTCCTTTTGGGTATGGTTTCCAGTTTTTTTGCGATCAGGAAATATTTGAACAAGTAAAATGGAAAACCAAGAACAATATTTTTGCCGGTACGGATTTTTTGAAGCTTAAAAAATCCTGAAATTGGCTCGCCGTCGCTCGCCAAACCCCTTAAAAACATTGTTCTTAGTTTTCCATTATCAAATTATGTCAAAACAAACAAAATACATTTTTGTGATGGGAGGGGTTATGTCAAGCGTGGGCAAGGGAATTGCCGCGGCTTCCATCGGAAAAATATTGCAATCCCGCGGTTATCGCGTCACCAATCTCAAGGCGGATATGTATGTTAATCTAGACGCGGGCACTATCCGTCCTGCCGAACACGGGGAAGTTTTTGTCGGGGAAGACGGGATAGAAGCCGATCAAGACCTCGGCAATTATGAGCGTTTTACTAACCAGACCAGTAAGCGCGAGAATTACATCACTACCGGACAAATATACGCCGAAGTTATAAAAAGGGAACGAAATCTAGAATACAAAGGAGAAGATGTCGAGGTTTACCCCGATATACCCAAAGAAATAATCAGGCGCATCAAAGCCTGTCAGGAAAAAAATAAATCCGAAATCACAATAATAGAATATGGCGGGACAGTGGGAGAATACCAGCTGCTTCCTTTTCTTGAAGCGGCCAGAATGATGAAGTCGAAAAATCCGTCCGATGTTTTTATCGTTTTGACGAGCTATCTGCCGACGCCGGCGCTTTTGGGCGAACAAAAATCAAAACCGACCCAGCACGCCGTTACCGATCTTTATTCGGTAGGGCTCAACCCGGATTTTGTGCTTTGCCGTGCCGACCGTCCGGCCACTCCGGATATAAAAAGAACCATCAGCAATGTGTGCAGTTTGCCCATTGAGAGAATAATATCGGCGCCGGATGTTTACTCCATTTATGATGTGCCGATTAATTTCGAAAAGGAAAATCTGGGCGCGATTCTGCTCAAAACCATAGGATTGCCTCCGCGCCACAAAGATCTTACCGATTGGACCAAACTGGCCAGTAAGACCAGAAAAATAAAAAAGGGAGTCCGCATCGGAATAGTGGGAAAATATTTTAATTTTAAATCATGCAAGGACACTTATATTTCGGTAATCGAATCCATCAACCACGCGGCCTGGAACTTGAACCGCAAGCCGGATATCATTTGGATTGATACGGAGAAATATGAAAATAATAAGGGAAAACTCCGGGAATTGGACAGATTGGACGGTATCATCGTTCCGGGAGGATTTGGCAAACGCGGTACGGAGGGCATGATCTTGGCTGCCGATTACGCTCGCCGCAACAAAATCCCTTACTTCGGGTTATGTCTGGGCATGCAGATTATGACCATCTCTTTTGCCCGCAACATATTGAGGCTGAAAAAAGCCAATTCCACCGAATTTGATCCGAATACTCCCGATCCAGTTATAGCCACAATGCAGGATCAAGTCGAAAAAATCAAAAATAAAAATTACGGAGGTACAATGCGTTTAGGCGCCTATCCGTGCCTGTTGAAAAAGGGCACTCTGGCGGCTTCCGCTTACAGCAAAAAAGAAATCAGAGAGAGGCACCGCCACCGTTATGAAGTAAACAATTCTTATGTCGAGGCATTGGAGAAAGTGGGACTTGTATTTTCGGGAATTTCTCCGGATGGCAAACTTATGGAAATAGCCGAGTTGCCGAAAAATAAGCATCCATTTTATTTAGGCACCCAGTTCCATCCCGAATTTCATTCAAGGCCCTTGTCGCCTCATCCTCTTTTTCTGGCTTTTGTAAAAGCCTGCCTGCCGGCAGGCAGGCTTGGCTTTAAGAAGAAATAAGTCCCGTATTTTTTCTGTACTTTTGAAAGAGAAAGACAATAACCATGGCGCAGAGCGCTCCTACGACAACCACCGCCATATCTTTTTGCGTGTCAAAAACATCTCCCTGTGAACCCAAAAACGAAGTGGCCAGAATCGGGTTGACTGTCATCGCCGCGGCCCATTCAAAAATTTCGTAAGTAGCCGAAAATGCAAGCAAAGTTCCCAGAGGAATATAGTAATTCAAAGCGCCCTCCTTTTTATTTATGTACATTGTGAATTCCTGTATCGGATAGAACCCCAGGAACCCGAACAGGAAATGGGTCAATCTGTCGTACATATTTCTAGTTGAACCTATCCAATGTCCCAAGGTTTCACCAAACGGCACTCCTGCTACTCCGTAGTGAGAAGCCACCAGAGGAAACATCAAATATAGGACTATCAGCGTATAGGAAAAGTCCGAGAGCTTGAAATATTGCGCGAATGCGACTAGCACTATTACCGAGACGAATAACGGGCTATTTTCCAACAGCCAATCCGATTGGCCTATAGGCGGGTTTATGCCTGACCAAACTAGGGCGGCCACAAAAACTATCAATAAAAATATTTTATATTTGCTCATCAATGCAAAAATTATACTACAAAACGAAAAACAAAATCAAAAAGATAGCCGTAAAGCAGGCGAAGAATCCAACAATTTTCCCGAAGAAGGTGACAGCTTCGTGCTTATGGCCATAGCTTATCATAACATATTTTTATGTAGTGCTGGGAGACTTGGACTCGGACCAAGATAACATCCTCCAGAGGGATGTGTCCTACCATTAGACGATCTCCCAATAGTGCATATACAATAATACAAAAAAGACTTTTTATCAAATGGATTTTATTTTGTTATAATACGATTATGAGTTTACCGACGCGGGAAGAAGCGCAGAAAATTTTGGAAAAGCATGTCAAAAGCGAATACCAGCTTTTCCATGCCCGGATGGTAGCCACAGCGATGGAGGGCTATTCTAAATTATTTAATGAAAATACCGATTTGTGGTACATAACAGGATTGATTCATGATATTGATTTCGAGGAATTTCCCGATGCTCATCCCGCTAAGTCCCTAAGCTGGTTTAAGGAATGGCAATACCCCGATGAACTGATACACGCGGTTGAAGCTCATGCTTACGGTTACAGCGATTTCAAAACTTTGCCCCAAACAAAATTGGCATCGGCACTGTTGGCTTGCGACGAGATCAGCGGGATTTTTTACGCTTACCGGAAGCTCAATCCCGTTCCATACGGAGAAATGAAGGTAAGCTCAATCAAAAAACGGCTGGCGGAAAAAGCCTTTGCGGCGAAAATAGAACGCCAGACCATTTATCGTGGTTGCGGATCTTTGGGCATCTCGCTGGATGAGCATATCACCAACCTCATAAACTTTTTCAAAGTTCTGCTATAATAGGCCCATATGAAAAATAAAACAACCAAAACTCATTTTTGGCTTTCCGTTATTTTATTGCTGGTGGTTGTTTTATTTTTCACCGTTCCGGAAATTTTAAGCAGTAAAATATTGAATGAAGATGGAAATGTCATAAATGAAATAAAAAAAATCTTATCCATACCGGTTCTTCCGCCTCTGGACACCGTCGCTTATGATAAAAAAATGGACGAGTTGGCCAATAATCCGGTACCGAAAGTCGTTCAGCCCAAAATAGACCCGAAAACAAATAAACCGATACCGCCGCCTCCGCCCAAGCCGAATCTTTGGCCGGTCAAAACAGTTTATCCCAATGCCGGGGCTATCCTGCCCTTTAATCGTATTGTTGCCTATTACGGCAATCTATATTCAAAAAATATGGGAGTTTTGGGACAATATACGGAAGACAAAATGCTCGCGAAACTTGATGCAGAAGTGAAAAAATGGACCGAAGCGGACCCGACAACTCCGGCTCTTCCGGCTCTTCATTACATCACTGTCGTGGCGCAGGAAAGTCCCGGACCAGACGGCAAGTTCAGGATCCGCATGCCCGATTCGGAGATAAATAAAATTATAGCGATGGCAAAAAAAATAAATGGAATTGTTTTTCTGGATGTGCAAGTTGGTTTGAGTACCTTGGAAGAAGAAATTCCATTATTGGAAAAATATCTTAAAATGCCGGAAGTGAATGTGGGTATTGACCCCGAGTTTTCCATGAAGACCGGTATCAGACCGGGCAAGGTGGTCGGCACCTACGACGCCATAGATATAAATTTTGTGGCAAATTATCTGGCGGAAATCGTGAAGGAGAATAATCTTACTCCCAAGATTCTTGTTATTCATCGTTATACGCAAAAAATGGTCACTAATTACGGGGAAATAAAACCACTTCTGGAAGTGCAGATTGTGATGGATATGGACGGATGGGGCATGGCGGAGAAAAAATTGGATACATACCAGCAATTTATCTACAAAGAACCTGTCCAGTTTACCGGTTTCAAATTGTTTTACAAGAACGATACGCTCACGCCGGGTACTGTTCTAATGACCCCGAAAGATTTGCTGAAATTAATTCCCCGACCGATTTATATTCAGTATCAGTAGAATTTGACAAAATACAATCTACGCTATAGCTGAGATGCAAGATGACATAATTTCCGCATGTGCGAAATAAGATTTTATACTAGAATATCTGGCCCAAATATGGTATTATCTTGGAATGTTTGCCAATTATTTAACCGGGAGCGCTCACGGTTTTCTGCCGGTTATTGCGATTTCTGCGCTGATAGACAGCATCAACCCCTGCGCCATATCCGTCCTGTTTCTGACTATCACTTTTTTATTCAGTCTCGGAAAAAATAGAAGCTTTGTTTTATTGTCAGGTGGCGTGTACATTTTGGCTATTGCTATTGTCTACACATTAATCGGTCTGGGGGCGCTTCAAGCTCTCACTTTCTTTAATGTGCCGAACATAATGGCGAAAATCGGGGCGTCAATACTTCTGCTTTACAGCGTCATCGGCCTGATAAACGAATTTCATGAAGGTTTCCCGATTAAATTGAAAATGCCGGAAAGCACGCACCCGACTTTGGCAAAAGTTATAAATAAAGGATCAATTCCGGCCTTTTTCGTGCTGGGCGCGTTAGTTGCCATGTTTGAGTTTCCATGCACCGGCGGGCCCTATCTTTTTGTTTTGACCCTGCTTCACGATTACACGACTTTTTGGAAAGGTTTTTGGTATTTGATCATATACAATACAATCTTTGTTTTACCTCTGATTCTGATGCTTGCATTTGCCACGAACAAGATTATGATAGAAAAGATAGACAGATTGCGCAGGCTGGAAACAAAAAAAGCGCGCGTGGTATTGCTCCTTATTCTAATCGCATTTGGTCTTATCATATTTTCATTATAGAATAAAACTATGCCGACCGATCCAAAATTAATGAGTTTTGAAGAGCTCCAAAAAAGAATAGCTTCCCTGAAGGAAAACAGGGGAGTTGATTTGTCCACCGAAGAGGATTTAAGCATTGCCGTTATGAATCTGATAAGTTTGGAAGAACATTTCTTTTTTTCCGGCGCCAAGACGGGCAAGGACGAATATTACAATATGCTGAAAGAAGTCCGGGAAATGAGAAAAGTCCTGCTCGGAAGAATGATAGACAAAACCGAAGCCGAAAGCTGGTGCATATCCAAGCATTTGCTCGGAACCACGATGAGGTTGATGGAAGTCGGGACCAAACTGCAGGCAGACGGCAAGACGGAAGAAGCGAAACAGATGTTTGATTACGCGTATAAAATCTTCAACTTGTTTTTCGGACTTAGGTTGAAGATTATCAGTACGGCGGATGCCAAAGGCACTCTGGAGAAAGAAAAACCGATGACTTTTGACGATATTATGGCCAAACTTGTCGACTGTTGCAAAGAATAATTACTATGACCAACAAAAATATTTTTCTTTTAATAATTTGTATCTTGATTTTGGGCGCGGTTATAAGCGTGATATTCCAGTTACAGAATCCGATTATTCCCTCCGGCAAGTATGATGCTTTTGCCCAATGTCTTGCTTCAAAAAAATTAACTATGTACGGTACCGTCTGGTGTTCCCATTGCAAGGCGGAAAAAGAGCGCTTCAGTGATTCTTTCAAGTATGTCCCTTATGTGGAATGTACGGAAACCCCGGATTTATGTCTTGAAAAAGGGGTGGAGGGTTATCCGACCTGGATAGACGAAAAGGGACAGAAATATGTGGGGGAGCAAGGCTTGGAAAAATTATCACAGATAACCGGTTGTGAGTTGCCAGTTAATTGATATTCATATACAATATAGCAATGAAACAAGCGCGGCTAGACCAGTTAGCTGACGGCATATTTGCCATAGTAATGACTATTTTGGTTTTTGAGATACGCATACCGGACTATATCGGAGTGGTTAGCGAACAAACTCTTTTACAATCATTAATCAATCTTTCTCCCATTTTCCTAAGTTATCTTCTGAGTTTTTCCCTTCTTTTCACCTACTGGCGATCGCATCATTTTATCGAATCAATACTGGCTAAAAATATAGACACGCATTTCTCCAATTTGAACGCGGTATTTTTCTTTTTCGTTGGGCTGGTTCCTTTTTCTTCCCATATCCTGGGAAGTTACGCTTATTCCAAAACAGCCATTATATTTTTTGCCGCAAATATTATTTTTATCGGTCTTTCTTTATTTATAATGCGTCAATATGTCATTAAATCCGAAACTATTGAAAATGCGACGGTTACCAAAGTGGAAAACGAACACGCCAATATGCGCATATTATTTCCCGTCGGTACGGCATTTATAGCCATATTCGTGTCATTCTGGAGCGGCGACATTGCAATATTGTTATTTACGGTTGGGATTTTATTTAATCTTCTGGATAAAAGCACTAAGCACACTTTTCTGCTTATTAACCTTTTTCGCAGGGGTCATTAGGAATAGCGATAATTCATATGGATTCTTTAAAAGAAAAAGAAGCCTGGCGCGAGGTCAAAATAAGTAACCGATTTCTGAACGCCTTCAGAGGCATGCATGTTTTTTATAAGACTTCAAGACATTTTTATATGCTTGTATTAGGCACTTTGGCGGTGGTAGTCTTGGGATTTTATCTAAAAGTGTCGAATCTTGAATGGATTGCCCTGGTTTTTTCCATTGGTTTGGTAATAGTTTCGGAAGTATTCAATACGGCCATAGAAATAGACATAGACCTGACTTCTCCCCAATATCATCCTTTTGCCCGCGATACCAAAGATGTGGCCGCCGCCGCGGCGGTCTTGTCCATATTTGTTTCGATAATCGTCGGGCTTATTGTTTTTCTTCCCAAAATTTTTTAATGTGCTAATATATAACCCATATGTCCAATAAAAATATTTTCATTTTGGTAATTTGTCTTTTGATTTTAGGAACGCTCGCAACCGTATTGCTCCAATCCCGATCCGGAAGCGCGCCGGTAGTTCCCGGCAAATATGACGCCTTTGCGCAGTGTTTGAAAGACAAAGGAGCCGTTTTTTACGGCGCTTTCTGGTGTCCGCATTGCCAGGCTCAAAAAGAATTATTCGGTTCATCCGTCAAATTTTTGCCTTATGTCGAGTGTTCCACTCCGGATGGAAATTATCAGACCCAAGAATGCACGGACAAAAATATTACTGGTTACCCGACTTGGGTATTTGCCGACGGCAGCATCTTGTCGGGGGAAATTCCACTACAGCAATTAGCCGAGAAAACTTTCTGTCCATTACCCCAATAATTATGAATACGGAATCCGTGCATTACCTGAATATTTTTCTGGGAGCGGGTGCGATCGGGCTTCAAATCGTATTTGCCATCGCTCTTTTAATACTTTTGTTCGGTTCGAAGAAAAATATTTTACTGGATTTTATTTATAGCCATTTCCTGCCGATTGGCTTTTTAATTTCACTTTTTTCCACGCTTTTTTCTCTGGTTTATTCCGAAATAATCCATTTTGCTCCGTGCTACCTGTGTTGGCTCCAGAGAATCTTCATGTTCCCGCTGATTTTTCTTTTTGGTATAGCTTTTTGGGATGAGGATAAAAGGGTGGTGCGTTATGCCATACCGCTTGTCTCTGTGGGTTTCGTTATTTCCGTCTATCAAAATTTCTTTTACTATTTTGGGCAAAATTCATCCTTGCCCTGTGATGCGTCTGGTGTATTCTGCTATAAACAGCTGGTCTATGAATTTGGGGGTTATATCTCGATTCCGATGCTGGCTCTGACCGGTTTCTTTTCTCTTCTGGTTCTTCTTGCGATCGTTCATTTCTATAAAAGGGAACCGAAAGTCTAAAACCCGAGAAATGTGTATATATCCGACCAAACTTTTAACGATTAACATTGTGATACAATGTACAATGTTGTATAATATGAGTGTCGTTTTATTATTTTAAGTTTTATTATTATGAATAAAAATAAAATTGGTTTGGTTTTGGGATCTTTCGCAGGTTTGCTCCATCTGGTTTGGGGACTGTTTATAGCTTTTGGTTTGGCTCAGCCGTTATTGGATTTTATTTATAATCTGCACTCGCTGAACAATCCCTTCATAGTGATGCCCTTCGACCTCATGCACACTCTTGGTCTGATTGTCGTTACTTTCTTGGTGGGCTATGTCTTT
>CAYIHB010000016.1:8509-11852 GCA_964363165.1 uncultured Candidatus Saccharibacteria bacterium | reverse complement strand
CCATAGAAAATATGAAACAGAAAATATATACAATTAAAAATTTTATTCTTATAATTTCGCTCGCATTCATATTTTTCGCACTGGCGGTATCCGAAAGTTTTGCCATGACCGGATATATCGACACGTCGGTGGAAAATAAAGTAAAAGTTTGCAAGGATGTCAGTTGCACCAATCCGAAACCCGGAATTATTGATTTTAATATTTCTGACAAATCCCCCATCGTAATAGATACCGAAAAAGGAATCAGCGGAAAGGTTTGGGGAGATGAGCTTGGATGGATTACTTTCAATCTTCCATATGGAGGAGTTTATTTCGCCGACCCCGCAACCGGGTTATTAAAAGGAACAGCCTGGAATGAAAACTCGGATGTTATTAATTTTTCAGTGACCGGACAGAAAGTTATAATTGATCCGGTTACCGGAGAATGGAATGGCTGGGCCTGGGCTTCCGGCAAATATGGCGGATGGATAAAGTTTGATTGCAAGAATGCCTCTTGCGTAAAAACAATATGGAATAAAGAAGAGAGTATTCCGATTCCTCCTCCCTCTCATGCTAACGAAAAAGTTGAAACAGTTCAAAACCCGCCTTCCATTAATTTTTTTAGCATATTAATAAAAACCATTGACGACAAAATCAAAGCAATTGATAATCTTTACAATCATACTGTTTCTTTTTTCACTAATATTTTCACAAAAAATTCCTCCGTTCCGCCTGAAACAAATAAGACAAATAATGCGCCTATCGAAATTCCAACGCCTCCCGATATAACTTCATATATACCTGAAGGAGAGTATCTTCCATCTGCCGACAATACATCCTACGGGGATTACATTTTCTCTTTAACTCATTCCCCTTATTCTATTCCGCCTGCCATTTCCCCTGCCTCCGAAACCGGAGAAAATGAAAAGCAATCTATTTCTTCCAGTCCTCCTTCCGGTTTTATCAATATAACAAAGGGAGCCATTGTGCATATATATAATTCTTTATCGCCTTTCTTCACCAATCTGAAAAATTCCATTTTCCAAAAAATAGAAAAAATATTGCTCATCAAGCTTGAATGGTAGTATTTTACAATGCGCGGCTGATGGGTGTTGATCCCACTACCTCTCCCGTGACAGGGGAGCGTTCTACCGTTGAACTACAGCCGCCTTTCCTCTTTTGGAGGGTGTCGACGGGTGGAGTCGAACCACCGACCTTGGCTTTATGAGTGCCATGCTCTAACCACCTGAGCTACGTCGACATAATAAATAAGATAACATATTTGAGCTTTTTTTCAAATCTCTTTATTTCCTTTGCAAATTTTAAATAAAGGTTTATACTGTTTCACAGCGGGATGGAGAAGAGGTATCTCGTAAGGCTCATAACCTTAAGACGGCCGTTCGAATCGGCCTCCCGCAACATTTAGATATACCCAAACTCCTGGAAAATCTGCTCATAAAGAGCAATTACCCTTTTCGTTTCGTGCAAAGAAAGCTCAAAAGAAGAACCTTCGTGCGCTATTTTGTTCCTTATATTGTGCGTTTCCCAAGCGGAATTAAGGCTGTGAAAATCATCCCTCTTCACCATTTTCAATTTATCTCCTATGTTTTCACCTTTGTAACCCAATTGAGTGAGTAAATCATTGAGCATTGAATCAGCTTCAATAATCGCGAGTTTCCAGTCATTCTCATTTATTGAAAAGAGATAATCCAGAACTTTCTTCCATCGTTCGTTTTTGAATACTCCCCCTTCTTGCGCTTTCTTCGCCAATAAAGCTTGGTTGTGCGCATATTTTTCAATCTCATGTTTTAAATACGCCCGCTCTTTGGCCCTGATTTCGAACATTCTTATGGTGGTATAAATAATAATGGCGATAAAAAATATCGCCAAAAAAGAAAGGAGGATGTTAAAAGCTTCGTATACTTTCACGTTAAAAATATAGCCCAGAAATTCAACAAGGTGGTTAAATAAATAATCCAAGTTGAGGGCTTTGGAACCAAGAAAGGAGTTTTCTATGATCGGATTTTGATTTACCGCAGTTGTAGTGTACATATTATTTATTATCTCTTAAATCTTTTTCAATGGCAAACAGAGACACATCGGAGAAAGCCGGACCGACAAACTCAACGCCAAACGGCATTTGGGAGGAAGAAAATCCCGAAGGAATGGAAATGCAGGGCAGACCGGTTAAGTTGGCTGGTATGGTAAAAATATCTTCCAGATACATTTGCAAAGGGTCGCTCGTTTTCTCTCCAATCTTAAAGGCAGTAGTGGGAGTTGTTGGCATCGCTATAAAATCAACCTCCTTAAAAGTATCTTCAAATTCTTTCATAATAGCGCGGCGAACTTTCCAAGCTTTATTATAATAAGCATCGTAATATCCATGAGATAAAACATAAGTGCCTAAAATAATTCTTCTCTTTGTTTCCGGACCGAATCCGACAGATCTGCTCTTTTTGAAACTGTCAAAAACATTCTCCCCTTCTTCGCGCAACCCGTATCTCACTCCTTCCAGTCTGGAGAGATTGGTTGAAACTTCAGCCGGCATAATTATATAATAGACCGCCAGAGAATATTTCAAATAAGGAAGTGAAACATCTTTTATTTTATATCCTTTCTTTTTTAATTTTTCCATTGTTTCCTCAAAATTTTTCAAAACTTCCGCATCCACTCCTTCTTTTAAAAAATCCCGTGGAACGCCAATGACGGAATCGGCAGGAGCTTTTCTGAATGGTCTGGCCGGGGCTGGGGCCCCGGAGAACCGAGGACCTGAAGAAAAGCTCCTGCCGATGAAGTCTAAAGATGTTGAATCCATTTCATCTTTGCCTGAAATACAATCAAAAATTATTTTTGCGTCTTCCGAAGTTTTGGCAAGGGGACCTATCTGGTCCAAAGACGAGGCCATAGCCGTAAGCCCGGAACGCGAAACAGCGCCGTAAGTAGGCTTCATTCCTACAAGTCCGCAGAAAGAGGCGGGCTGGCGTATTGATCCACCCGTATCAGACCCCAAAGCCCCCAATGTCATACCGGAAGCGACGGCGGCCGCCGAACCGCCGGAAGAACCACCCGGAACTCTGGATGGATCAAGGGGGTTTTTGACCGGTCCGTAAGCAGAATTCTCGGTTGAGGATCCCATTGCGAATTCATCCATATTGGTTCTGCCCATTAAAACCGCTCCGGCTTCTTTTAGTTTTTTAATAACGAAAGCGTCATAAGTAGCCACATAATTCTGGAGTATTTTGGAACCGGAGCTGACTTTGCGGCCCGTTATCAGAATGTTATCTTTTAAGGCAATGGGTATGCCCGTGAGTTCGGTCCCTTTGCCGTTTTTTATCATTTCATCCGCTTTTTTTGCCTGTTCCAA
>CAYIHB010000016.1:0-8409 GCA_964363165.1 uncultured Candidatus Saccharibacteria bacterium | reverse complement strand
CTTTATCTTCCCGCCAGACATTTTTATTCTTATATTCTATTTCAATATCTTTTACTTCCACCCTTTCTATCTGCCTGACATACGCCAAAATATTATCCAAATCTTTCAGTAAAGTATTTTTTTCGGCGGTAGATAATTCAATTTTTGCCAGCTCGGCCAAATTTTCTATATCTTTTACTTGCATATTAAAAGTATAGCAAAATATAGGCAAAACACAAAATTGCATAAGAACATCTACGCTATAGCGTAGATTAGCCTATATATGATTTTGCTAGTTTGAAAGTTTTTAAATTATCTTTTATTTTTATTTCTTTAAGATAAGCAAGAAAGTCTTTTGGTAGCGGTGAGGGTCCAACCCAAACGCTTCTTTGAATCATAATAAAGTCAAAATTTTTAAGTTGGCGACGAAACCAATCTCTTTCCTTTTTTCTTCCTTCTGGAATATCGTATATGAGAAGCAAATTTTTTGGTGTGTTTTTGTTAAAATTTGAAACGAAAGAGTGTAAATATTGTCGTTTGAGTATATTTTTTTTCTTTTTAAAATCACCAAAATCAGGTAAGCCAAAAATGTTTGTTGAAGTACCTTTATAGTAAAATTTTCTTTTACCTCCACTCATGCTGTATCTATTATACACCCCTCAAATTATCTACGCTATAGCGTAGATATGAATATAGTGTTATATATCCTATAGTATTTTTCAGTGTCTGGATTTTAAATTCCCAATAGAAGCTTTAGAGCGAGCAAACCACCAATTTACCAGCGGCCGGAAGAGCCGCCGCCACCGGAAAATCCTCCACCGAAACCCCCAAAACCGCCCCCGCCGCGGCCGCCGAAACCGCCACCGCCAATCCACCATGGGAAATGACCTCCGGAATTTTTTACTTTTTGGTATGTACGGGAAACAAAAAAATCAAGTCCCAATCCGAAGATTATCAGAAAGAGAAACAACAAGATGGAAGAAAGAAAAGAGAGCGAACCAAAAAGCCAAATCGCTCCGCCAATCAAGGCTCCGAGAACTCCCCCACCCCACCATGATTTTGACCTGCCTAAAATAGCTACAATCCACTGTAAAGCGATAAAAACAAAAATAATAAATTCAAAACTTATTCCGGATTTTTTCGGCGCGGAATATCCCTCGGGTACGATATCGTTTCCGCCGAGAGATTCCATTATTTTATCCAGCGCGCCGTTGATACCGGAATAGTAATCACCTGCCTGAAAAGCCGGGGCCACGATTTCACTCTGTATGTACGAGGTTGCCAGATCAGTCAAATCTCCCTCCACTCCGTAACCGGTATGAATGCGGGTTCTGCGCTCAGCCATGGCGACAAGAAGCAAAATACCGTTATTCTTGTCTTTTTTCCCTATGCCCCACTTGGCAAAAATATTTTGGGCGACATTTTCCACCGTGTCTCCGTCCAGAGACGGTATTATGATTATCGCGATTTCGTTGCCGGTCTGTTTTTCAAAATTTGAAATTTTGTTTTCAAAGGAATTTTTGTCCGCTGCGGAAAGAATACTGGTATAATCATTCACAAAATTCTGGGGCTTATTCGGAATATCAAAAGCCGAACTTGCCTGCGCCCCGATAAAAAACGCAAAAATGGGGATTAGAAAAAAGAGAAATTTCTTTATCATATTGCGTGGTTATTGGCTAAAATCCACTTTCGGAACCGCCTGAGCCGCATCCGTTACCTCAAAGTAAGGACGTTCTTTCACGCCAAAAATCGAAGCGATAATGGAACTCGGAAATACTTTTACGCCGGCATTCAAATTTTTTACTAAATCGTTATATTTCATTCTTTCCACCGAAATTCTGTTCTCGGTCCCTTCGAGCTCCACGGTCAAATCACGGAAGGATTGGGAAGATTGCAATTGGGGATAATTCTCCGCAATCAGCAAAAGTCTGCCCAAGGATGACTCCACCTGCCCGGCCGCTGTCGCTTTTTGGTCTATTGTAGTGGAACCCGCATAACGTGTGCGGGCATCCGCCAGCTGTGAAAAAACGTCTTTTTCCTGTTTGGTTATACCTTTAACGGTATTCATAACATTCGGTATCAGATCAAAACGCCTTTGCAGCTGAGTTTCCACTTGAGCCCATTGTCCGTTAATGGCCTCATTCTGCCTCACAAAAGAATTATATCCGCCCACAATCCAGAAAACCAAAACGACGACCAAAACCAAAACAATCACGAGTATTTTATTCTTCTGCCAAAAATTTTGTTCCATACACTTAATTCAGATTATCGTTAGCTAATAATTATTTTTTCTTCCTATTTTGCCACTCTTGCACCAATACCAAAAGTGGTGAAGCAAAAAATAGGGAAGAATAAATACCGAATACAAGGCCGATAGTCAGAATCATTGCGAAGTTCTTGGTTGTTTCCGGTCCAAACAGGTAAAGCGGCACCAGCACGAATATTATGGTAAGAGTAATATTGATAGAACGGACAATGGTGGCTTTGGTGCTTGTGCCGACCGTTTCCGCAAAATCTCTGCTGGTTCCCGTACTTAGATTTTCCCTGACTCTGTCAAAAACGACGATTTTGTCGTGAACGGACAAACCCAAAATAGTGAGCAAAGCCAGAACAAAAAGAGTATCGACTTCGGCGCCGCTATAATGGGATATCAGAGCAAAAATTCCGGCCGGAATCACTATGTCGTGTAAAAGCGTGATTATGGTGATAACTCCGTATTTCCAGGAGGCGACCGGACGAGACACTTTTCGGAAAACAAAAGTTATAAAGAGAATAATCGCTATAATAACGAAAATTATGGAAAGAATCGCTTTATAGGCAAGCTCGCTACCTACGGAAGGACCGATGGAAGTGAAACTTTTCTCCGAAACGGGATATTTTCCGTCAAGAGATAAAGCGGAGAGAAGGGCCTGATGTTCGCTTTCACTCAAATCGCGGGTTTTGACAAGATATTCTTTTTCCCCGGTCGGTTGAACAAGCGCTTGATTGATATTAAGCGTTTTTATTTTATTTTCCAACAACGATATATCTGGACGATTGGCAATATAACTCGCCTCCAAGAGCGCTCCGCCTTTGAAATCAATACCCAACCTTAATCCGAAGACGGAAATAAAAACTACCGCAACCAAGACCATCAGGCCGGAGAAGATGAGAAATATTTTTTTGTATTTGACGATAAACATACTATTTGTTATCTACACTTTTAGCCGATGAAAAGCCGCTGCCAAAAAGAAAACCGGTCAAGCTGTTCTGTTTGTTGATACCCAGGGCGAAAAGGAAAATGCGGGAAACGGTAATAGCCGAGAACATCGAAACCAGAACACCCAAACCGAAGGTCAGGGCAAATCCTTTGATAAGTGACGTGCCGATCCAGAACAAAATAATCGAAGTAATAATGCTGGAAGTATTGGAATCCCTGACCGATGTCCAGGCGCGCTTGAAACCGGCGTGAATGCCGTCGGTAATGTTGTGCCCATTTCTGATTTCCTCTTTCATGCGCTCAAAGATAAGGACATTGGCGTCCACCGCCATTCCGAGCGAAATGATAAAACCGCCGATCCCCGCCGCCGATAAAGTGACCGGCAGAACTTTGAAAATGGCCAAAAGTAGGGCCGTGTAAAAAGAAAGAGCCAGAACCGCGATAAGGCCCGGCAAACGATACCACAAGATCAGGAAAACAGAAATGAGCAGAAAACCCATAACGCCGGCTTTCACGCCGGACTGGGCTGCGCTGTCTCCCAGAGTCGCACCGATAGTTTGTGTTGAAACTAAAGAAATCGGCACCGGCAGCGCCCCGGAATTTAAACGGCCAACCAGCTGTTTTCCTTCATCCGGAGTAAAGTTGCCGGATATAACGGCTTGGCCGTTTGGGATCTCTTCGCGGACGACCGGAGTGGAAATAGGAGCTCCGTCCAGGTAGATGGCCACTACTTTACCCACGTTTTCTTTGGTAATTTGGGCGAAAAGTTTCGTGCCGGTATCGTCAAATTGCAAACTGACTTTCGGTTCGCGGGTGGTCTGGTCAAATTCCAAACTGGCTCCCTTTAAATACCTGCCGGTCAGCTGCGTCGAAACAAATTGAGAAGAAGCATCCAGACTCACTTTTCCATCCTTGTCGACAGTCGCTTTTTGCGATGTACCGGCCGGGGCCTGGACTTTGAATTCCAGAAGCGGAGTCTGTCCGATCATTTCGGTCGCTTTTTTGACGTCGGTAATTCCCGGCAGATCAACTATCAACTGATTATCTCCGCCGGAAATGAATCCTTTTCCCTGGACCTGCACTATCGGTTCGGAGACTCCGAAAAGATTTATCCTGCGTTCTATGACATCGCGCAGAGAATTCATCGACTCGGTTACCTGTCCGGATGGCACTCCGCTAACATCCGCTTTATATATCAAATGACTTCCGCCGGAGAGATCCAAACCCAAACGAAAAGGATGGTTCTTGAAAAAGGAGTTCTCATTCGAAAAATTGGGATTCAGCCTCGGTTCAGATTTATAGACAAAAAAAGCGACCCCTACGCCGAAAATCAAAATTATTACCGCTAATGCAATTCTCTTTAACATTATTTTTCCCTGCCCCGCAGCGAATCCGCCCTGTTTCGGGGTCTATATAAATATAAGGCTATTCTATACATTTTTCAAAAAAAAGGCAATGGCAAAACCCAGAATAAATCCGCCCAAAATATCGATCGGAAAATGGACTCCGGCTATAATACGGGCAATACCGATAAAGAACGCAAAAAGGATAAAAATGTAGCCAACTTTTTTGTGATTAAAAAAAAGAGCAAAAGCCAGCGCCATAAAAAAAGTGGCATGCCCCGAAGGAAAAGCATAACCTGTTTCCGGAAAAAGTGACACAACTTTCGGCAAAACGTCAAAAGGCCTGCCTGTGTGAAATAAATATTTCAATCCATAAGCCAAGAACCAAGCCAAGGCGCCGGAGAAAAAAACCAGAATAATTTCTTTCCATTTTTGTACGAAAGCTTTAAATGGATTTTCAGCGGAAAAAACTTTATGATGAGAAAGTAAGAAAATTATGGCGCAAAGAATAACCAGATACGGAAAATAAACGGCAAAAAAAACAACTACTTTGTCAAAAGTCTGCGACTGATAGGCTAAATTGTAAAAAAATAAAAAAATCGAATCGTTCATAATATTTTACTCCTCGCCACATTCAGCACATTCTTAAAAAGCATCGCTATGGTCACCGGTCCAACGCCTCCGGGCACTGGGGACACGAAACCCGCCACATCTTTTACGGATTCCAGATCAACGTCGCCCACTATCCCGCTTCCAGATTCCGAGGTACCGGCGTCTATCAATACCACTCCTTTTTTTATCATATTGCCTGTAATATATCTGCCTTTTCCTATGCCTGAAATTATAACATCGGCTTGCCTTATTATTTCTTCCTTATTTTCTGTCTTGCTCCTCAATACGATCGGATTGAATCCCCTGAATCGAAGCAGGGAGGCAACCGGTTTGCCGACCAACTCGCCGTATCCCAGAACAACTATTTTTTTGTCTTTCAAAGATATACCGGTCGAATCCAACAACTTCATACAGGCAAGCGCGGTCGGAAAACTGAAATTTGTATTGCCTTTATAAAACCCTTCACTCGCAACCGTTCCCAGACAGTCAACATCAAGACGAGAATCAATGGCATTCAACACGGCTCTGCGGTCGAGCTTCTCCGGCAACGGAAGTTGGACGATAATTCCGCACATATTCGCCATCTCATTTAAAATTTTTATTTCTTCAACCAGCTCTTCCGTTTTAATGGATGCTAGGAAATCCGCCTGGTGAAAGCCAATGCCGATATTCTCCGCGTTTTGTTTTTTCATTTGTACGTACTGCGCCGAAACCTTGTCGTTCCCCACCAGCACATCGCAAAAAACCGGCTTAAACGGCAAAGAAGCCACTTCTTTTTTTATTTTGGCTAAAATCTCGTCCCGTATTTTTTTGCCATCGATAATTTGCATAATTTTATACTCCAAGAAATTCATTCTTCATATCATCCCTATGGGCTGATCTGGCATCTTTGCGCATATTCATCAAAATTCCCAGTCCCGCAAATTCGGCAACCAAGTGCGAACCGCCATAACTCATAAATGGAAGTGGAATTCCGGTAATAGGCAACAGTCCGAGATTCATGCCGATATTTATGAGTATATGACTCATAAAAAAAATAGCGATTCCCATGCCAAAAAGCATTTCGAAATTGGAAGCGCCCAGCGATGCGGAATGGAGGATTCTCCAAATAACCAATCCGTAAAGCAGCAAAATAAAGCATGAGCCGATAAAACCCCATTCTTCGGAAAATGCGGCAAAAATAAAATCGGATTGAGGCTCCGGTAAGAATTTCAATCTTGATTGCGTGCCAAAACCCAGACCTTTGCCCAAAACCTGTCCGGAACCGACGGCAATAGTTGATTGAGAAGCGTTATAACCGGAATCATGTATGTCCGCGACCGGATTTATAAAACTAATGATCCGGGCTTTTTGATACGGAGCCAGGGCAAAAATCCAAAGAGAGGCGAAGATAATCGCGCCGGATAGAAAAACAAAAAGCAAATGCATCTTGGAAATTCCGGAAACAAGCACCAGACCGAACCATATTAGAAATATGACCATTGCGGAACCGAAGTCGGGCTGAAATAAGACTAAAACAAAAGGTATGAGCGCGTAGAACCCGGATATAAAAATATGTTTTATGTTTTTAATTTCTACATGCCGACGGGAAAAGTATTTGGATAACAGAAGAATAAGCACAAGTTTCATTAGATCCACGGGTTGAAAGGAAAAAACGCCGAAGGAAAACCAGCTTTTCGCGCCTTTGGCTATATGACCGGCGGCAAACAAAATAATCAGTAAAGCGCAAAAAATCAGAAACAACGCCACTAATACATCCGTCCGACGTAAAAACCTAAAATCAATAAAAGAAAAAACGAAAAAAATAATGAAAGACAGTATGATCCAGGTAATTTGCTTGTCAAAAAAATCAATCATCCCCTCTTGCGAGGTAAATGATTTCATCGTAAAAAGACCGGCCAAAATTATGGGAATCACAAAAAAAACCAAAAGCCAATCCACTCTCCTAAAAACTTTCTCCAGCCCGTTAGAAATTTCCATTTTTACTTCAACTTAACCAAAAAAACGTTATACATGGGAATTATCTCCTTGGCGATTATGTTCCCGGGTATGGGTTCCGGCCAGGTAAAACTTATATTTTTGCTTTCTTCTCTGTCCAACACATCCAAGTAAGTGCGACTGGCGGAAACGGCATTGCCCATGTTGTCATACAGAATCGCGACGACACTGACTTCCGGAATGCTAAAAAGAGAATCATTTTTCACCGTGGCGGACAAACGGGGATTTGTATTTTGATTTTCCAATTTTATATCCGAAACCAACACTTTCAATTGATTCACTTTGTCCGCCGATACTTTACTCCAGACGGGTGTTTCAGTAAATTCAAAAGTGGTATAAACAGGAACGGAATTGCCAACACCGATTCCCGCCTCAAAAACGGCAAACTTGCCCGATATCGGAATAAAAGTTTCCCCCTCTCTCTTGCCTATATAAATATTATTTTTATCGGAAAAACGGAATCTGTAGCTTATTTTATAGACAGCCGCATTCTTATTATTATTTTCAAGATAGGTAACCGCATTATAACGCCCGGGAATCACTTCGAAGGTGCGGGACCACAAAACCGAAATCTGGTCGACTTCAAAAGTACAAGCCCTGACGCAGGACCCCCCGCAGTCTATTCCCAGTTCATTTCCGTTCTTTATGTTATCCGAACAAGTCGGCGCTTTATTTACATACGGAGAAACTATCAGGAATCCGAATAGGCAAAAAAACACAACCAAAACACCTACGTAGAAAAGTTGTCTTTTAATAGCCCATGTCATAAAGGTATTGTAGCATAATGATTGCTTATAAATAAGCCAACAATGCACGCGCTTGACAGTTTTCTATATCAATATAAAATAGTCATATATCATTAATCTTAAAATATATGAAAAATTTCGATTACCCTCCGGAGAAAAAAGTTAAAGTAGAAGAAGAGAACCAGGAAGGCAATATAACAAGAACTGCGGTCAATTTGCTGGCCAACTGGTCAAAAAAATTGGATGATTTAGGTATAAAGTTGGACGAAAAATCTCTGATAAAAGCGGATTTTGAGCTGATGTCGCTTATAAAACGACAAGTACAAGCCATGGACAATGATTTAAAAAGAAATGAACTGGATTCTCATTTCTTTCTGGAAATAATAAGCAAAGGAATAGACCAGATGAAATTTGACGGCAGGGCGACACAAAATACCAGAAAATACCTGGAAGAAGCCAAATCGGAGCATAATTTAAGGGGAATAAAGGAATAATTTTAAAAATCGGTTATCCACTCTATCCACTTGACCCT
>CAYIHB010000015.1:0-12104 GCA_964363165.1 uncultured Candidatus Saccharibacteria bacterium | reverse complement strand
TAATAGAAAAAGAAGATTTTAATTTCTATGAAAAAATAAAAGTCCCTCCGCCGACCTTTTGTCCGGAGTGCCGGCTGGTTCGTCGTTTAGCTTTTAGAAATGAAAAAAGTCTCTATCGAAACGAATGTCAGAAGTGTGGCAAATCCATAATTTCTGTTTATCCGAAGGACTCAGGTATAGTTGTGTATTGCCGTCCATGTTGGTGGGGAGATAATTGGGATGAATTAAAATCAGGCATAAATTTTGATGATTCAAAAAATTTCTTTCCTCAATTAAATGATCTCTTCCATAAGGCACCATTGCCGAATTTATTCGGCTTATACACTACTCTTGTAAATTCAGAATACACGAATATGGTTGGTTATCTGAAAAATTGCTATATGGTGACCCATAGCGATCGCGATGAAAATTGTCTTTATGGAAGTATTATAGATTATTGCAAGGATTCTGTTGATAATACAGTATTAAACGATAGCGAGCTTTGTTACGAAAACGTAAATTGCCAGAAATGTTATCGAACCATGTATTCAGTAGATTGCGCGAATTGCCGTAATGTGTATTTTTGTCAAAATTGCGTTGATTGTTCTGATTGTTTCGGTTGTGCCAATTTACGCAGTCAAAAATATCATATTTTTAATAAGCTGTATTCCAAAGAAGAATATGAAAAAAGAATAAAAGATTTTCAACTTTGCTCATATAGAGGAGTACAAGAGGTAAAAACAAAAATTTTTGATTTCTGGAAAAAATTTCCCCAGAAATATATGCACGAACGGCAAAATCATAACGTTTCCGGCGATTATATTTATAACTCAAAAAATGCAACCAGTTGTTTTATCGCCTTTGATTTGGAAAACTCAAGGTTCTGCGCTTTTATGACAGAAGGGGCAAAAACTTCAGATTGTTATGATTTTACTCATTATGGCACTTCATCCGAACTTATATATGAGTCTTTGCAGGCGGGAAATTATGCTTCTAGTATTAAATTTTGTTGGTATTGCATTACTAATACCAATGATATGGAATACTGCACAGCCACTTCGGGGTGCAAAAATTGTTTCGGTTGCGTTGGATTAAAGAAGAAACAATATTGCATTCTGAACAAACAATATACAAGGGAAGAATATGAAAGTCTGGTTAAAAAAATAAAAAAACACATGAACGAAATGCCATACGTGAATAAACAAGGCTATGTGTATAAGTATGGAGAATTTTATCCTCCGGAATTTAGCCCTTTTGGATATAATGCTACAACTGCACAGGAATTTTTTCCGCTTACAAAAGAAGAGGCCTTGAAAAAGGGTTACGACTGGAAAGAACTTGAAAAAAAAGATTATAAAATTGACACCTTGCCTGAAAACTTACCGGATAGTATAGATGATGTTGATGAAAAAATATTATCTCAGGTAATAGGTTGCGAACATAAAGGATTATGCAATGAAACCTGCATGACGGCTTTTAAAATTGTTCCTGAAGAGTTGAAATTTTATAAAAGGATGAATTTACCTTTACCGCACTTATGTTCCAATTGCAGACATTATCAAAGAAACAGATTCAGAAATCCTCTGAAACTCTGGCATCGAAAATGCATGAAGGAAGGATGCGCTAATGAATTTGAAACTTCCTATGCTCCGGACAGGCCGGAAATAATCTACTGCGAAAGGTGCTATCAGCAGGAAGTGTATTAATGCCCCATTTCAGCCATGGCGTAAATAGGGGAATGGGATGTTCTGTCTCTGAAGAATCTGCTATAATTGCCTTATGACTCTAAAAAAGTTTGGAATGGTTTTGTTTTTGGTATTTCTTTTACTGCCGATGCAAAAAGTTTCCGCGCAGACCGCAAACACGGGTTTTGTGCAGGCAAATCTCTGGTATTCAAAAGACCCCTTTGAAGAAGGGGACAAGATAAAAGTTTACACATTGATTTTTAATCCCGATACGAAAGAATTGTCGGGCACTGTAAATTTTTTCGATAATTCGGTTTTATTGGGGAAAAAAGTTTTTACCGTAGCGGGGGGCGCGACCAATGCCATATCCATCAATTGGACTGCGACAGCCGGAGACCATGTTATTTTCGGCCAGATTGAGAATCCTAAATTTTTGTTGCCGAACGGAAATTACCAAACAATATCGCTGGCCCAAAATCAAACAACAAAAAGCTCCCGCACTGTCGCTAAAAAAATAATACCCGGCACGACAGACGAAACTTCTGGTATAGTAAACATTTTACCCGGAGGCATATCGGACATAACAAAAACAATAGAAAATAACATACCGGACTCTGTATCCAAAGCAATAGTCTTAGGCGCCAGTACGGTTGAAAACTTTCGTCAAAATATCAGCACCGCCTCAGATAATAAACAGAAAGAAATAAAAAACGACATAAAGGCCCTGGATAAAACTAAAACCGAAACTGCGGCGCAAGATGACGCGATGCAAGATACATTCCTGAAACCGTTCAAATATGCGGAATTGTTTTTTCTTTCCGTATTTTCATATATCGTAAACAATAAGATTTTGTTCTACGGCATTTCAATCATCATTATTTTCTCTATTTTGCGTTATATCTGGGTAAAATTTTTTTAAATAAAGAGTTTGTATTTTAAATACAAGCGTGTAAAATAAAGTTATGGCGTTTACAACATTGCGAATTCTGGCTTCTTTGGCGCTGTTATTGTCCATACTTTTTATGCCTTTTTGGGTATCGGTGATACTGGCGCTGGCAGCAATGGTTTATTTCCAATTTTTCTGGGAAGGCGTAATTTTGTTTTTTCTCTCGGATTTACTTTACGGAACCGGAGAAGTCAGATTTTTAAACGTATTTTTTGTTTCTTTCATTATTTCTTTTCTGGTCTTAATGGCAATAGAATTGGTAAAAAAGAAAGTCAGGGTTTCAAATTGGATAAAAATATGATCATAAAAATATTCAGAAAACAAAAAATCAAAAATGCCAATTCTTTCGTGGAACCCGACGAGATTTTCCTTGATTCCAAAAACCTGCAAAATTTCGACCGTCAGCAATTCGAAGGCCGTATAGAAAAACCAATTTCTAAAAAAACTATCTTTTTTGTTGGACTTTTCTTCCTGTTGTTTTTAGCAATATTTTCAACCAGGCTCGGATACCTTCAAATACAAAAAGGGGAAGCATATTTGGACAGAAGCCAGAATAATACTTTGGAAAAACAAATTATTTTCAGCGACAGGGGAATTATTTATGACAGAAATAAAAAAGAACTTGCCTGGAATAAAGAAGGAACAGATACGCCCACTGCCATCCGGGCGTATTTATCGCCCGGATTTTCCCATCTTTTGGGATATCTAAGCTATCCAATGCAAGATAAATCGGGAAACTATTGGCAAAGTGAATTCATCGGGAAAGACGGGCTCGAAAAACAATATAATTCGGAGCTCAAAGGAGAAAACGGTTCAAAAATAGTGGAAATAGACGCGCATAAAGTAATCCACTCGGAAAACATCGTAAACGCCCCCAAGCGCGGCGCCGATCTGATAACGACAATCGATTGGCGTATTCAGGCGGAATTGTTCACTCTAATTAAAAATCTTTCGCAAAGCAATTCCTTTTCGGGCGGAGCGGGCGTATTAATTAACGCCAATAATGGGGAAATATTGACTTCCGTCAGCTTTCCCGAGTACGACTCCGAAATCCTTTCATTAGGCAAGGATACGAAAAAAATCAACGGCTATCTGGACGATAAAAGGAAAGTTTTTCTGGATAGAACCATATCGGGGCTTTACACGCCGGGTTCCATAGTAAAACCTTTTTTCGCCATCGGAGCGCTGGCGGAAGATGTAATCGATCCGTACAAGAAAATACTGTCCACCGGTTCCATTTCGATTCCAAATCCGTACTTTCCGGACCAAAAAACGGTTTTCAAGGATTGGAGAGCCCAGGGATGGGTAGATATGAGGCAAGCCATAGCCGTCTCAAGCGACGTTTATTTTTATGAAATTGGAGGGGGATTCGAAAGTCAAAAAGGTCTAGGGATATTGAACATCGAAAAATATGCGGAGCTCTTCGGTATCGGAGAAAAAACGGGCGTCGACTTGCCGGACGAAAAAGGAGGCGTAATCCCCAGCCCTCTATGGAAAATAAAAAATTTCAACGGTGAAGCGTGGAGAGTCGGAGATACCTATCACACTGTCATCGGACAATATGGATTTCAGGTGACTCCCATGGAAATGGCGCGCGCGGTATCCGCTATCGCCAATTATGGTTCGCTGGTTACCCCGCATTATATTTTGGGAGACGCAACTATGGAAAATAAAATTTCAAAAATGAATCTGAAAAAAGAATATTTCGACGTCGTGCATGAGGGGATGAGACAAAGCGTTTTGGTCGGAACTTCTTCCGCAATCAACGTGCCCTATCTGCAGATTGCTTCCAAAACCGGCACGGCGCAACTTGGCGCAAATAAAAATAGAGTCAATTCCTGGATTATAGGTTTTTTCCCGTATCAGAATCCAAAATACGCATTCACCATCATGATGGAATCCGGTCCTTCTTCAAACAATGTGGGCGCCTCTTCCATAATGCGCCAGCTTTTGGATTGGATGTCCGTGAACACTCCGGAATATTTTGAATAAAAGGGAAAAACATTCTTCTTGATTTTTTATGGACTTCCAGGCTATAATATACAGATGAGTAAAGTAAAAATAATTTTTGGGCTAAGTGTTTGGATAACGCTCCTGCCGTATCTGGGCTTCCCGTTATCCCTAAAGAATGCGCTATTTTCTCTGACCGGCTTGGGACTTGTTTACCTTAGTTATATGCTGTACAAAGATTTAAAAGCAGGGGAAACAGAAGAAAAGATTTTTGATAATTTTTCCGAAAATAGCGATTTCGGGGAAGATAAAACAAAATCGAAAGAACAGGCTGAATTAAAAAAGGAAGAAATCAAATAATTTAATGAAAGAATCCATATTGGAGTATTTTAAAACAAGGCGCGCGGCGGCTACCGTCCTACTGGTAACTCTTTTTTTTGGCTTAGGCATCTATATAGGATTTTATAATAGACCAGAAATAGATAAAGTTGTCAATATAACGGGCAAAGAACCGGCAGTCATAACCGGGGCCGATTTTTCTCCTTTTTGGAAGGTTTGGAATAATATTAACGATAGATATCCTAACGCCGGCAGGGTAATCGATCAAGACAGGGTTTATGGGGCTATTTCCGGACTGGTAGGCTCTTTAAACGACCCCTATAGCGTATTTTTTAACCCGGACGATACAAAGCTGTTTGAGAGCGATATACAGGGCAATTTCAGCGGAGTTGGCATGGAAATAGGCATGAAAGATAAAGTATTAACGGTAATTGCTCCTTTAAAGGATACTCCGGCCTATAAAGCCAACATAAAATCCGGCGATAAGATTCTTAAAATCGATAATACGGTCACTTCGGATCTGAGCGTCGATAAGGCGATAAAATTGATCAGAGGAGACATTGGCACGACGGTAAAACTGACAATTCTACGCGAAGGCGAACAGGAACCCAGGGAAGTAAAAATCGTGCGGGATACCATCAACATACCGACTCTCGACACGGAATTGAGGAAAGACGGCATCTTTCTGATAAAACTTTACAGCTTTTCCGAAAATTCGGCGGAACTTTTCCGCAATGCCTTGAGAGAATTTTCCACCCCGGGATCCGACAGATTATTGCTTGACCTGAGAGGAAATCCGGGCGGATACTTGGACGCGGCCGTAAGCATATCCAGCTGGTTTTTGGACGGGGGGAAAACTGTTGTGACCGAGGATTATGGAAATAATTCAAAACCAAAAGTGTACAGAAGCCGCGGTTATAATATTTTTACCGACAAATTAAAATTTGTGATTCTGATAGACGGCGGTTCAGCTTCAGCCTCCGAAATTGTTGCCGGCGCAATGCAAGACTACAAAAAAGCCCTGCTGGTCGGAGAAAAAAGTTACGGCAAGGGTTCCGTGCAGGAAGTCGTGCCAATAACATCCGATACTATTTTAAAAATCACGGTAGCCAAATGGCTCACTCCGAACGGCAATTCCATTTCCGAGAAAGGACTGACTCCGGATTATAAAGTACCTGTTACCAAGAAAGATGTCAATAATAAGACAGATCCGCAATTGAATAAAGCAGTCGAATTATTGAATAATTGGCCCAAAAAATAAATGAAAGTGATTTTTTTACAGGATGTGCCCAGGGTGGGCAAAAAATACGATATCAAGGAAGTGAACGGCGGTTATGCCATAAATTTTTTGTTTCCGAAAAAATTGGCGACACCGGCGACTGCCCAAGCCATAGCCGAACTGGAAAGGCGTCAAAAAGAAATCGTCATTGAAAGGGAAGTGCAGGAGGATCTTTTGGCTAAAAATTTGGAGGAAATAAAAGATAAGACTATCACTATCGGGGCAAGAGCGGACGAAAAAGGCCACCTTTTTTCCGCCATCCATAAAAACGCGCTGGTTGAGGCTATGGAAAAGGAATATCACGCGCAGATAGACGAAAAGTTTATCGTTTTGGAAAAACAAATAAAAGAAGTAGGGGAATTTGAAATCCCAATTATGATAAAAAACAAAAAATCTTCATTCAAGCTTATCGTGGAAAAAATATAAAAAATCCCCCAGAGGGGATTTTGAGTTTAAATTACGCTGACTGTTTTTTTGGTTACCGTCTCGCCGTTAAAGGATATTTTACGTCTGGAGCCAAATTTGACCGTGCCGGGCTTTAAGGCAAAAAGGGTGTGGTCCTTACCTAAAGACACATTATTACCGGCCATAATGACCGTACCGCGCTGACGGACGATAATAGAACCGGCTTGGGCTTTTTGCCCGTCGGCAAGCTTGATACCCAGGTATTTGGGATTGGAATCTCTTAAGTTTTTAGCTGTTCCGCCGGCTTTTCTATGCGCCATATGTGTGGTAGAGTATAAACAATTATATGGAAAAAATCAAGCCATTTATAACATACTGTTTGGAAAGTGATAAAGGAAAAGACATTTTGGTGATTATTATCATAATTTTGGTCGGTTTGGGCTCATTTGAGCTGGGTAGATTATCAAAAAACGACTCTTCGGAGCTAAAAATAGAGTATCCGAATCAAGAGGCCAATCTTATGGAATCGGTGGGCCAAAATTTGGCTGATTCAGCCATTTCTCCGAAATTAAATTCCGGAAATTATTTTGCCTCGAGTAGGGGGACCAAATATTATTCTCTGGGTTGTTCCGCCGGAAAAACTATCAAAGAAGAGAACAGGATATACTTCGCAACATCAACAGAGGCGCAAGGTGCCGGTTATGAGCTTTCCAGCTCGTGCCAATAATAGTTTTGGGTATAAGATACACCAAAGCAGATTGTGCGACATTTTTTCAATGTACGCACAATCTGCGCTATGTTTGGGTATAGCTATACCCAAACATATATTGTGCGACATGATACCAATTCAAATATACAGCTCCAAAAGCCCTTCCCTATGGCCTATTGACACCAGGAGCATTAAGTTCAAAATCTGTCGGCTGACCGTCTCTGATTCGTTCCATATTATTTATAAAAGACGCCCAAAAAATTTTTATAAAAACATCATTCCAAAGATAGGAGGCCGGTTCTTTCAGATATCTATCCCACAAGCTTACGGTCCCTCCCCCGATGTAGCTTATGTTCTCCTGTCCGGTGGGACTTTCTACTACGGACTTCACGCTTATTTTGAAATAACTAAGCACAAGAATAAGAATAACTCCCAAAAATAAAATTCCGACAATGCTTATTCCGCCTTTCTTTTTGAATTCATTGGTCATTTCAGTATAAAGTGAACATTAAAAAACATTTTTTATCACATTTACAATCCAATCTACCGCTTGACTTACCGTGACATGAAAATAACTTAACAAAAACAGAGCTATAACAATGAAAATTATCAGTTTCAAAAAACCGCCTTGTTCATTTTTCATACTAATATTCATGTTTTTATTTTACCATTTTTACTTATATAGGGGCAAGTAATACATCGGGTCAAGGTAGGCGTTTATAGGGGCAATGGGCATGGTATAGACGCGTCCGGCGCAGGACTGGCTCGGCCTGGATTCCATTTTTACCGCGTCTGAGGCATAAACGGATAGATGCAAATGCGGACCCGTGGAATATCCCGTATTGCCGGAATAGCCCACCACCTGCCCTCTTGAGACTTTTTGTCCCTTGGAAACTTTAATCAAAGAAAGATGGCCGTAAGTGCTTGAGAGTCCGTTGTTGTACTGAATAAAAACAAATTTTCCGAAAGAAGCGCCTGGACAAGTTATATCCGTATCTCCGGTACCCATCACTATTCCATCCGCCATAGCTTTGACGGGCGTGCCTATGGAAGCGCGGAAATCAACGCCGTTATGCGTGCCATTGGCGTATAACCGCTTGCCTGCTTCCGTTTTGCCGAAAAGCTGGGTTATGTAGACATAATCCAGAGGCCAGCTTAATACTCCCCCGTCCGGGAGTTTAGAGGGATCAAGAATATATTTTAACTGCGATTCATAATCGCGTAATTCTTTTTCGAATGCGTCTTTTTTAGCCAATCTATCTTTTAAAAGTTTTTGATAATTGGCTTCGCTGTTTTTAGTCTGGGCCAGAAGTTTTTTCTTGTCGGCGGTGTTTTGTTCCACCATTTTTTTCTGGTCGGCAAGTTTGGACCGCAAGGACAACAACTCGTTCTTCGCGTCCGTTGTTTCTTTCCTGGTATCTTCCAAATTGCTTTTTACTTCCCTTAATTTAATAGTCGTTTCCCTCAATTTATCGCTGACAAGAGCCATATTGTCTATATCGTTCCAAATTATAGTGAAATCATCTTCGGACAGCATCGTTGCCAGTATGTTATTTTGTTCAAGCTCGTCTATCTGCCTGATATCCAGAGATATTGCGTCCAGATTGTTTGTTATGATGTCCTGCTTATCGTTTATTTCCAGACTTAATTCCCTTATTTTCAAAGTTGTTTTGTCTATTTTTTTCTGGGTCACGGAAATATCGGCAACCAGTTTTTTTCTGGTCAAATCAAGTTGTTTCAGGGAAACATTCAGTGAGTCTTTTTGCTTTCCCAAGTCGTCGATTTCCGCTTGGTATTGTTTTATCTCCTGCTCCAATTTGTCTATATCCGCGTTTTTTTGGCTTATTTTGTCATTCAGCTCCCGAACCGTTTGCGCAGAAGAAAAAACAGCCGGAATTATGATTAAAATTCCCAGAAAAATCAAAAAACAAATATTAAACTGCTTTTTGTAAGCGTGATAAAGTTTCATTTTTTCCCAAAATTTCCGCAATAGTGAACGGATCCGGAGATTTATCAAGCCCCGAAAGCGCGTAGCGGACAGGATGCAGCAGCTCTCCCCTACTTTCCAATTTATCGGCCATTTGCATTAAGGTATTTTTTATATTTTCATTGGTAAAATCTTTTTCTTCCAACTTATCCAGCTCTTTGATGGCTTGCGCTGTATTTTCAGAAATTTTTTCAGCCGGTGTATTTTTGTAAATCAATTTTTCTTTTTCATATGTTGGTTTTTTAAAAAAGAAGTCTAACTCTCCCTTTTCAAATATTTCTCTTATTTGGCCAAAATGAGTTATTCTTTCTATCAAGAGAGGGAGTAGTAATTTTATTTTTCGTTCTGTGTACTCCTCCGATCTTTTTATATTTTCAGGAATAAAAAACTCGATTTTTTTCAGCTGATCTTCTTTGGTTAAATGTTTTACGATATGCTCTTTATTAATCCACTCAAGTTTTTCCGGATTAAATATGGCGCTTTGTTTTTGCATTCTTTCCAGAGAAAAAATTTCTATAAGTTCTTGAAAGGTAAAAATCTCTTGAGGGGTGCCGGGATTCCAGCCCAAGAGAGCCAGAAAATTAAGCAATGCTTTGGGCTGATACCCTTCTTCTTTGTATCCGAGAGCCGGGCGGACTAATGGGTCTCGCTTAGATAATTTGGCTCGTTTCTCGTTTAAAATAATCGAGCCGTGGGCATAAACGGGTCTAGGGGCTCCTATCGCTTCCTGAATCAATATTTGCCTGGGAGTATTTGATACGTGTTCCTGTCCCCGAATGACATGGGTAACATTCATTTCAAAATCATCAACCACAGCGGTAAAATGATAGAGTGGATTTTCCAAATCCCTCGCAATCACGAAATCTTTCAATTCGGTGGTATCAAAAGACAAATCGCCCAGCACTTCATCGTGAAAATTTATAATTTTATTGGGATTTTTTAAACGAATTACTTCACTTCTCTGCCCCGCTTCTTTTACTTCTTCTTTTGAAAGATAAGCCTTATTTTCTTCTATAAGTTTGTTCAAATACTTTTTATAAATTTCCGTCCGCTCCGACTGGCGAAAATATTGGTCATAACCCAAACCAAGCCATTTGAAGACTTCCAAAAAGTACTCCTCGTATTCCTTTTTTGAGCGGATAGGGTCCGTGTCTTCACACCTGAGAATAAAAATACCCTTATGCTTTCGCGCATATAAATAGCTATAAAGGGCCGAGCGAATGCCTCCGACATGCAAAAAACCCGTCGGACTGGGCGCGAATCTTGTAACGACTTTCTTTTCCATCCATTTATTTTAACATTTTTTGCCAAAAACAAGAAAAGCCCACCGAGAGAAGCGATGTGCTTTTCTCGCGTGGGCTTGTGTCTGTTTCAGGACAAAACCTCTGAAGGAGGTAGAACAACTATTTCCATTTCCTCCATACCTGGAACGCCTTTGAATAGCTGAGTGATCGGTTCGACCCCGAAATCTGGGTCAAACTCCATGTTTTTGGGGATTTGAAGAATAGATGGACTGATACTTTTTATAATTTCGTATACACTTAATCCTTCTGATCTGCTCATGTTCGACAACTGAATTGCGTTTTGCAAGTTTAAAACTTCTCTTTTTTTCATGGTTTTCTCCACAATTATTAAATGTGCTGGTTTATTCTATTATTATTATATAACAATATTAGAAAAAAGCAAACATTTTATTTCTCGTGGCTTAAAGCTATATCCATCAGCTCCCGGGCGATTTTGTACGCAGCATCCGGCTTATTGTAGGCTTTGGCATATTGTGCCATTTTGTTCCAGATTGTCTTGTCGTTCATTATTCTTTCGATTTCCGAACTTAAAATATTAGCAGTCATATTCATCTCTTCAATAACATCGCAAGCTCCCGTGTGGGCGTAACTGAAAGCGTTTTTTCTTTGATGATCGCCATTAGTCGTGGTTATGGGAATAATAACCGATGGCGTACCCCAAGAGGCTATTTCAAATATAGTCGATCCCGCTCTGGACACGATGATTGTCGCCACTCCAGCGGCCATTTTCATACCGAGAGGATTCAAAAAAGCGAAAGGTAGATACCTTGATTTTTCCTGGTTGGAAGTAAGCACTACCTGCGCTCGCCCCACTACATTTTTGAAATTATTGATTCCGGTCTGGTGTATGATTAGAAAACTTTTCGTAAGTCTCGGTAGCGCGTCAAGTACGGTATTATTTATGAGTTCCGCGCCCTGAGAACCTCCCAAAACCAGAATAACCGGCAGATCCGATTCCAGTTTGAAATATTTGAACGCCTCTTTGCTGGAAGCTGGGTGCTCTATTTCACTTCTTATGGGATGTCCCGTCCAAGCGACCGAATTTTTGGGAAAATATTCCGCCGCTTCTTTAAAGGAAACAGCCACTCTTTTCGCGAAATGCCCCGCCCATTTGTTTACCCGTCCGGGCACGGAATCCGATTCGTGAATCACGACTGGAATACGCAGAATTCTTGCGGCCAGAATGGTCGGAAACGAAGCGTATCCGCCTTTGCCAAAAACGACATTCGGATAAATTGAGAATACTTTATATAAAGCATTTATCGTACCAAAGAACATTTTGAATATATCGAAAAAATTTTTGAGAGAAAAATACGTGCGCATTTTCCCCGCGTGCACCTCTTCATACAAAAGGCCGTTCTCCGAAAGCATTTCTCTGTCATAAGGATCGTCGGAAAAATAATAAAGCTTGGCTCCTATTATGCTTTCTTTATCTATTATCTGATTGACTCTTTGGGCAACGGCGATAATTGGATAAAAATGTCCGCCGGTTCCTCCTCCTGTAAAAACTATTTTCATAAA